>JAIDJJ010000554.1 GCA_029052265.1 Muribaculaceae bacterium | reverse complement strand
CCCAGTTGTGCCCGCAACACGCCACGTGTACTCCAACTCCGGGATGAGCGGACAATCCGCCCGACACATCGTCTAGCGCGTCATCGGTGCAACCCGGTGTCATGGTCATGACCGAAGCAGCAGCGATGATGACGGGGATGAAATGTAAACCTTTATATGGTCGTTTCATTTTGTTTTGTGTTTAAGCTTTTTCCGGATAGGCGTTTTATATTACGTGCCGGAAATTTGATAAGACAAGGGGAGGAATACGGGATGTCCTCTCCTTGTCTTTATTATCTATATGTGCAGGGATTGTCAGTCTGTGGTCGTTGATTCCGTGGCTTTTGATTCGGTTCCGTTGATCCAGGTGTTGCCTGTCTCCCAATTGCTGACCTTGACATTAAACTTGATCGGTTCATCCAGCACGGGGTCTCCCACATTTTTACCATCCGGACGGGTGGTTATTATATACTTTCTCTCCATGGAAGACGGTATCAGAGAATTGATGACATCGTCTGAAAGTTGAGGAGGATATACTCCCGCTCCGGATGCCGCTCCACAGATATCAAGGGCATATACATATTTCTTACCCATTTCCCAATCCACCGGCACTGCCACACAGGAGAAACCATATTCTTCTGAGTTGAATTTGTCAGTTACCGGAAATTGCTGGTGATAATGGTTGCCATCGCCGGGTACATTGACATCTGCGATGTCCTCTCCTTCATGATTTTCACCGGAATGTTTAAGTTCGACACGGCATAGAAGAAGGATATATGTACCGGATCCGGATTCTTTCTCATCCCATTTGGACTTTGTCTGCGGTATTATCATGAGGTTGCCGCCGTTTCCTAAGACAGACTTGGAACTGTTGGAGATTTCGGTCTGCGTAGCATGGAAAGTACCATATTTGCCGTTACCGGAAAGGTCACCCCATGAGGGTGTACTGCTACCCTTTCCGTTTTCCCATTTATAGCCTGCTGACAGATTGCCTTTGGTGCTGACGTTCATTATCCATGCGCCTTTGATTTTTACAATGCGGTTGTCAGAGGTTGGTTTATTTTTACTTTCGGCGGTTATGTCTATTTGGGAAAGGGCGTGGTCAAAAGTAAGATTGATGCCGGTATTATTGTCGTCATGATGCGCGAACGCTACAAGGAGCTCTTTCTGAGATTGTCCGTCAGCCAATACGGTGTTGTCGGAAGATGCATTGAGATCTATGGTCTTTGGCTCAAATCCGGAAATTTTGGGTCCGTTGCTTTCAAAGCTGATTTTTCCGTTGCTTAACTTTCCATCTTCGGATGAATCTGTATATGCCCAGAACATTACATCCGCCACACCTTCCGGCCAATATACATTTCTGTCAAGGGTCCAGATCCCGGATGTATTGTCAGCTGACATGGAACTTTTTTCTGCGATCTCTCCAATTGGATTATTGGGATCTGTCTGGTCGGCGATAAGCCATGAATTGTATAGTGTACCCTGTGGATGCACACATTTTGCAAGAACCGAGAAGTTGCCTAAATTTGAGATAGTGGTCTCTGTGGCGCGGGTTCTTCCTACCTGCGGATTGAATGTGATGGCGTTGCCGCTGGGATCGGGATTGAATTCCACAACCTCTTCATTTGCGCATGACGTGGCGAGTAATGCTGCCGACATCATGAATGATAAACTTTTGGATTTCATAAGCTTTTATATAATATTTGTTTGAATTTGCTACATCTGGATCTCTTCTTTGACGGTATCACCCCAGTCGTTTACTCCGGGCGACATTCCTCCTCCGTCTTGCAGTGACGGGAGCTTTATCCCGCTTAGGGATATGTAGATATTCTGTGGGTCAGGTGCGTTGCGTATCTGATCGGAGATGTCAAAGTCGTAATAATATTTATAGGAGGTGTATACACGTAGTTTGTTTACCCGATTCTCGCGGTTGTTCACACCGAACAAGGTCACGTCACCCTTCAGGCAGTCTGTACCGCAATGTCTGAGGGCAAAAGGCACCATCACGTCAGTTCCTCCGGGCATGCCGGAGTGATGGATCCATTTTTCTGCAGCCCCGGTTATCACGGCGCTTATTTTTACATCGGGAATAAGGTTTTCAACTCCTGTGATGGTTACGTGACATTCCATTGTCACCTTTTCCGGAACAAGAGTGACGGTCACCGGGTATGCCGATGCAGTGGGGATGGTGACGGGCGATGCGGGTGAGTGGGTATAGAGTGTGCTCGCCGCCGACCTGACAGGTTGGGATTCACAACCGTCGGGACAGGGGGCTGTCTCCGCACGGTTGATAGGTGATAAAATATCGTCATCATACGTGCGCAGGGAGTAGTTTAAAAAGGTATTCCCTTCCTCGATATTGTTTTCGGTATCTCCGTTGTGGCAAACCACATTGTATTCTCCGGGCGCCAGTTTCACCACAGAGTTGAAATCCGATTCCCCTTTTGTGGCGGCTCCTCCCCTGAGAAGCTCGAATCTTCTTCCCTGGGAGCCGTCTGTAGGAAAAAACCATACCACCATTGTCGACGGATCAGCGTCCGGGGCGAGCGACCAGTCGAAGATGATGCTTACCGGGGAAACATGGGAATGATCGTAGCATAATTCCCTCTGTTTGCAGGATTGTTGCGACATCAGGATGAAAATGGCTGCCATGCATCTGGCAAGTAGGTAAATTTTACTTTTCATCTCTCACCTCCTTTCCTTTTTTCTCCGGAATTGAATGTAGACGGACCGAGAAGATACACAAGCGATATTCCGAGGCGTGTGGGTCCGAACCAGGAATGTGTGTGGGTTGATTTCCAGACGTCATGGTCATCTATGGGGATATGTTTTTTAAAACGTCCCCACATATATCCGGCTCCAATTGAGAAGTCAATGTTGAATTTTCGGCTTACCGGGAGGGAATAGGTATAGGATATGCCGGCGGCATAGTTGAATTTATCGGATAATATCCCTGTGTGATGGGTGCCGAATTGGAAATCATAACATACCAGCGATGCATAGATTCCCAAATGATGCCCTGAAAAGGGATTGTGCCTGTTTATTTTTCTCCCTATTCGGTAAGAGATGTCTATATCTCCTCCATAGACACGGTAATAAAAATGATCTGTTTTTTTGCTCCACCATGCGCACATCCAGTCTGCACCTATGACCACATGGTCGGAGAGAGGTGTTTTCAATGCTATGTTTGGTACACACGCGAGGTCATAAAGCAGGTTTGTGGCGACCGCTATATGTGGAAATTGTTTTGGAGAAGACGGGGCAGTTATGGTTTCAGAGATGTTATGCAGGTCTTTTTCATGGTCAGATTTTGTGTCATGAGGTCTTACACATTGTCTCCCCTCTTGACATGATTCATCAGTATTTTCCCCTATAGTGGGCGGAAGATCTGTTCCGTCATTCTTTCCGGTTAAAGTCGCGTATTGGTAAGTCTTTGAGGGGGGGGTAGTTAGCGAAATGATGGCGAGCCTGGAATTACGAAGAAGCTTGTAATCAGTTTTAGAATCTATTGGCGGAATAATGATATTGACCGAGGGTACGGCTTCTGTATATTTCCTGATCAGGGAATCAAGTTTATGCGCTCTCGCGGCTGCAAGAGTATTGTTGAACGCGGGTGTTCCTTCGGGGGATACGCTTCCGGTGATGTGGAAAATCAGGTTTTCGGATGTGTCATTTAATGATGATATACATTTCCGGATATTCTCAATCCTCTTTCGGTTGTCAGAAAAGTCAGGATCAAGCCTGGAAGAAGCTAAGCGGAAAAAAACGGTGTCGGAAAATATTGTGTCGCATATCCGGCATTGATCTTCTTGAAGTCTGTACATGCCGGTTGTGTCGGGCATCAGCTCCTGATTGCCCGCCATGGCATGAGTGATTTGGAAGAGCATGATTGATAATATTATCATGCATCTGTGGAGTAACTGTAAACCGATAGTTGTATGTATGCAACGTATCATATCGGATTCTTATGTAGGTTCAGTTGTAATATCCGGATATGTGGAAAGCCGGACAGTGTAGATTTTTGTGATAGAAAAAGCAAGCCGAACTCCGGAATTCCCCCGGACATATTCGGATTTTTCTTCCCGGGAGAGGAGATGTGGAAGGTAATCTTCTCATCCGGAGAAAGTTTAGTGGCGCAAATTTATAATATTATTAAGAAAACTCCAAATTTAATTTGGTTTTTTTATGGCATTTAACATTTCAGGGGAAGAAGATGCTTCCTGAACCGTAAATTAAACTGTCATACCCTGTTCTGTATTTATTAAGGCGATTTAATGCTGAGACACCTTGCGGAAATGAAAGGAAGTATCTCCGCAAGGTGTCTCTGTGAAAGATGGACATGACTGATGATCGTTCAGGTGGTACGGCGTAGTTCGGAGACTATCAAGAGAAGCTCCTCGCGTATTTCCGTGGGGAGGTTGATGCCGCGCACCTGTATGCTCCGTGACCATCCCGCCACATCTCGGGTCTGCAAGGTCATGAGCACATCGCGAAACTCTTCGATCTCTTCAGAAGTATAATCCCCGCTTTCCCTGCCGCGAAAGCGGTCAAGCTCCTCGTCGTCGTAATAGACAATCTCTCCGGTGAGAGGGGAGAGGTTGGTCTTCTCACACACGTTGTGCGTGCCGCAGCACTCTTCCGGCTCTTCCGTAGGGTTTGACGGGGGGATGACGGTAGGGGAAGATTGCGTGCTATCTCCTTCCTCAGAACCGGCTTCCTGTTTTCCCGCCTCAGGATGTTTCTTGCGATAATAAAACACGTCTGTGAGATAAAGTATTATCCCTATCACTATCATCGCTGCCAATATCACCATTGCGCCTTTCATATCGTCAATCCGGATTTTCTTGTTTCACAATCATTATTTCACCATCTTTTCTGCATGTCAGTCCTAATTCCGGAAGCTGGTTCCAGAAATCCTCAAATGATTTGTTGACAACTTCAGGACATTTTATGCGCATCTCAGGCATTCTTAAGGCGGCGATAGCGAACGCCATGGCTATACGATGGTCATCGTATGTTTCAATCACCGGTTTGTCGACAGGTGACGGTGATGCATATCCCTCCCATTCTATGGAATCATCCTCAACCTTGATAGGATATCCTAATTTTTCAAACTCGGTCTGAATGGCGGCAAGACGGTCGCACTCCTTCAGGCGAAGATTGCGTACGCCGGTAAACTTGAACCTCGAAGCATTCAGCACGCAAGCCACAGCGAATGCAGGTGCAAGGTCCGGGTTGTCAGTAAGGTCCGCCTCAAGATAATCGGGCAATTCCTCAATGCGCATGATGCGCGCCCCTTCTTCCTCAAAGCGTGACACCACCCCTAATTTCTCAAAGAATTTAGCTGTTGCGGCGTCTCCTTGCAAAGATTCTTCAGGCGATACAAGACCGGCTATATTCACCTGAGTGAGCTTAAACGCCGCCGCCTCATAGAAGAATCCTGCCGCACTCCAGTCTGCCTCGACCTTAAACCCTGCCGGGGAGGTGTATACACCCTGTTTCACCTCAACCCTGTCTTCGGATAGACAAACCTCAATGCCGAATTTCCGCATCATTTCCGCTGTCATCTCCGCGTAAGGACGCGACACCAACGGGGTGGTGAACCTCAGTCTCATACCGTTTTCCCATGACGGTGACGCCAGCATCAGGGCGGATATGAATTGAGAGCTTACATCGCCTCTTATTTCAAAATCTCCCCCCTTAAGATTTGCACCCTTCACCATATAAGGACCTGTACCGTTTTCTCCAAGCCCTTCGATCTCTGCGCCCGCTTTACGCAATACATCAAGAAGAGGTGACATCGGACGTGCGCATAGACGCGGTGTGCCCGTCACCAGAAAAGACCTTCCGGGAGTAGACGCCGCTACCGCTGTGACGAAGCGGAAAGCCGTGCCTGAGGCATGGATGTCAAGATTTATAGTCTCTGCCCCGGAAAGAAAATCTTTATTCAAGATGGAAAGAAGTGCTTTCTGAATCACCTTGAGGTCGTCGCAATCGGTAAATTCAGGGCAATCCTGAAGTGTGCCGGCAAAGAATGAAGCCACAAGATAGCGAGCCCCGATGCTTTTGGAAACGGGGAGATGTATCGCACGATGGGGATTATATGGAAAGAAAGGATCGAAGTTAAACATTGTTTAAAGGGTGAAGGGTTACTTTGTAACTTGTGATTGTGGCTTATGACTTAAAATCATATCTGAAAAGCAGACAAGCATCTCCGTAAGAGAGGAAGCGGTAATCGTCGGCGAGAGCCTGTTCGTACAGGGGGCGCCAGCGCGGTATGCCGTCTTTCTCTCCGAGAAACGACGAGACGAGAAGGAGTAAAGTGGATTGGGGCTGATGAAAATTTGTGACCATCGTGTCTACCATTCTCCATTTGAAGCCCGGAGCAATCATTATTGCTGTGGAAGCTGTGAGAGCCGTTTCCCCGTGCTTCTCAAGCCATGTGTCGATTGTCTCCAGCGCGTCGATGGTGTCGATGGCGGAAGCGGATTCATAGTATGCTTCCCATTGCGACACATGGAGCGATTCATCACCTCGCGCCAGGGCAGCACCGATATATGGCAGAGATTCCAGTGTGCGTACGGAAGTGGTGCCTACGGCGGCAAGGGGAAGGCGGTTGCGTTTTTGGTCGATCAGCTGCCGGAGAAGCTTACGGTTTACAGAGAAGCTTTCCGTGTGCATGGGATGGTCGCCGATATTTTCTGATTTCACAGGCTGGAAAGTGCCGGCTCCGACGTGAAGTGTGAGTTTCCCTACAGAGATGTTGTGGGCTTCAAGGTCGGCAAACACTTCCGGGGTGAAATGGAGTCCGGCTGTGGGTGCCGCCACAGATCCCTTTGCATCCGCATATACGGTCTGATAATCCGACAGATCACTTTCTTCCGATTCCCGTTTCAGATATGGAGGGATGGGGATGAATCCTGCGGCATCCACCACGGAGGCGAATGTGACGTCAGGATTGTCCCATGTAAATTCGATTGCATGTGCGTTGCCTCCCGTAGGTTGGAGACGGCGCGCGGTGAGAGTGACGGGAGATTCAGCTCCCTCGGGATTTATGATGATGGATAGGGTTCCCTCTTTCCATCGTTTGAGATTTCCGACGAGGCAGCTCCATATGCATTTGCCACGCGTCTGAAAAGTGAGCACGTAGTCTGAGGGGTCGAGTGGTTCAAGAAGAAACACCTCGATTCTTGATCCGGTGGTTTTATAGAAAGAGATTCTGGCGTTGATCACCCTTGTGTCGTTGCAGACAAGGAGCGTTTGCGGGGGGAGAAGTCCCGGAAGCTCGTTGAATCGCCTGTTGGAAATCACACCGTCGGGACGTGATAGGAGCAATTTGCAGGCGTCTCGTTGTTGCAACGGATGTCGCGGAATGCGTTCATCGGGGAGATTATAATCGAAATCTTCTATTTTTATATCTTTGACCATGAAAAAAATTGCGAATAAAATTCAGATTTAAATTATTGATAGATAATAATTTAAATAAATCTGAAATAAAAAATGCAAAAATATTTTCACAAAATTAGCAAAAAAATTTGGTAGTTATATAATTTTAGTGTAACTTTGCACTCGCAATCGGGCGATTAGCTCAGCTGGTTTAGAGCGTCTGCCTTACAAGCAGAGGGTCTGCGGTTC
>JAIDJJ010000553.1 GCA_029052265.1 Muribaculaceae bacterium | reverse complement strand
ATACAAATTCTATTCCAATTCACCTTACGGCACAAGCGCATATCCTTTCATGAGGGCGTCTGAGATGTGCATCACTGAAGCGGAGGCTGCCTATATGGCAGGTGACATGGCTACAGCAATTGCCTGTCTGACAGAACTCAATTCAAAACGAATCCCCGGGTATTCCTGCACAAACACAGGCGACGCCCTTCTTGATGAAATACGTTTGACACGCCGTATCGAACTTTGGGGAGAAGGTCAAAACTGGTCAGATTTCAAACGTTGGAACCTTCCTTTAGTGCGTCGAGCCTGGGTTGCGAATGATCCAACTTCCGGCAAT
Source organism: Muribaculaceae bacterium (assembly GCA_029052265.1). GTDB lineage: Bacteria > Bacteroidota > Bacteroidia > Bacteroidales > Muribaculaceae > Lepagella. Next base: position 2,578 of record JAIDJJ010000553.1, on the reverse strand, counting down.
TACATGCCCGGATATGCAGTCTCAAGAGATGTAGATTACGCTCATGGATGGATGTTTACTCTTCCTTCCAGTGAATCCGACTACAATTCTGCAATCGACAGAAACCTCCTGTATAAATAATTTCTGAATTAATTCCAATCAGCGGGCAGATGCATTAGAAGCATTTGCCCGTTTTTTATAGGGCGCATTCTTTAAAATTTCCGGGGTGTAGAGGCGACGATTTTTGAACAGATTTTTCGGGTCGAGTAAGGAGCGATGTGAGCATCGAGACTGTCGACACTTAAGAAGTCTTCTGATTTTTCTGTAAATCCGGGGAATATTAACATGCCTGTTATTATGTTCTTTTTTAACCAACAGTCGGTTAAAAGAACATAAATAATTTAGATGAAGAATAAACGGCAATTTAACATATAGATTATAGTGCAAAGACAATCATAATTTTTCAATTGGCGATTTTACGTAAAAAATAGACTGTGAAATGGCGATTTTTACAGTCCTGTCTTGATACACTTATTTCATCGTTCGTATTAATTATAAATTTTAATAACATTAATCTTAGCTTCGGTAAGGATTGCGGCGGCGTTGGAGACAATAGGCAGTTTAAATGAAACCTCTGCAAATCAATCCTATTACTTCATTCTTCCATATACCACTTTTTTGTTGTATATTTGCACATAAAATGCTAAGGATATGGAAAGACAGGCAAGATATGGCGTAGGCGAACAGTCGTTTGAAGTGATGAGAAATCGGGAGTGCGTTTATATTGACAAAACCCGATATATAGAAGATATTATAAAGTCGGGAGGGCATTACTTCTTCCTTGGGCGTCCACGCCGTTTCGGCAAGAGCCTCTTCCTGTCCACGCTCAAAAACTTTTTTCTGGGAAAACGTGAGCTCTTCAGAGGACTCTACGCCGACACCATGGATTGGAAATGGGAGCCTTATCCGGTGTTATACCTCGACCTTAATGTGGGGTATTATTCCAAACCGGAAAATCTTGATGAAAGATTAAGTGCCACCCTTAGGAATTGGGAAGATCAATACGGTCTTGAGCATGTTGATTCCGAGCCGAGCATAAGAATGGAGTCCATAATCAAGAATCTATATGAAATGACCGGCAAAGGGGTCGTCATACTGGTTGATGAATATGACAAACCTCTTGTCCATAATCTCAACAATCCAAATTTATTTGAAATATTCCGTAAAAAATTGGCTTCATTTTATTCCAATTTCAAGAGCAGTGCGGACTATATCAGGCTTGTCTTCCTCACCGGGGTCAGCCGATTCGGTCATCTCTCCATATTCTCAGGTCTGAACAACATAGCCGACATATCGTTTGACGACCGCTACAGTGCAATATGCGGGATCTCGGAAAATGAACTGAAAGAAAATTTCAAAGAAGGGATCGCCGCGATTGCCCGGAAAGCATTGAAGGGATATGGAGAAATAGAAAATGACTTGAAGAGGTGGTATGACGGGTATCGTTTTTCCGGAAATGGAGAAGATATGTATAATCCATTCTCTATTGTGAGCGCCATGGATAAGGAGGAAATCAGGAATTACTGGATATATTCCGGTCAGGCAACCTTACTTGCCAATCAACTGATCCGTTTCAATGTGAACCTTGAAGACATAATCAATGCGAAATGTTCTCTTACAGAACTTATGGGCATAGATCTTGACAATCCAAGTCCGCTTGCATTACTTTATCAGACAGGCTATCTCACTATCAAAGATTTTAATCCGAAACGAAATATTTATCGCCTCGGGATTCCTAATGAGGAAGTCAATGAAGGTTTCCTCTCCTTCCTTTTGCCATATTATGCCAACCTTCGAAATAAAAATTCCATGGTATTGGTATATAATATGATCGATGATTTGAATTGCGGAGAGGTCGATAAGTTTATGTCTGAGCTGACAAGCATGTTCGCGTCCGTATCATACGAAATGAACATGGGAAGTGAACAGAATCTTCATAATGCACTTCTGATTTTGATGAAACTGATGAGTCTTGAGGTAGCTACAGAATTTCGCACATCCAATGGCAGGATAGATCTGTTTATCAAAACCGACAAATATTTATATATTATAGAGTTGAAACTCGACAAATCCGCCAGGGAGGCATTGAATCAGATCAATGAAAAGAATTATGCGTTGCCGTTTGCTGCCGACGGAAGGAAAGTTATAAAGATCGGCATAAATTTTTCTACAAAGACCCGCACTATTTCTGAATGGGAAATGGAACAATAAGCAAACCCCGGCAATCAATAGACAAATACCCGACGCGCTCTTAAGATGTTTGCGCATTTGGAAGATTTTTTGTAACTTTGCACGCCAATTGACGGGATCGCGACCTGTCAAGCCAATTAAAACAATACTTAAAACTGCAGAAAATTAGTATGAAAGCTAAAATTCATCCCGAAAATTACCGCGAGGTGGTTTTCAAAGACATGTCTAACGAAGAGATCTTTATCACTCGTTCGACTGTGGCAACTCGTGAGACTATCGAAATCGACGGCAAGGAATATCCCCTTGTAAAGCTTGAAATCACTTCGTCTTCTCACCCCTTCTTCACAGG
>JAIDJJ010000552.1 GCA_029052265.1 Muribaculaceae bacterium | reverse complement strand
AAGCATGACTTCTGACAGGAATGCTCTCATGTCAGCAGCCCCTTCTCCGGTTTGTTCTCTTAAGTCTACAAAATCCTTGAGCCCGGCTAATATTTCCTGTAGGTTTTCTTGGCGGCTGATGCTTTCAGGTGTTGAATCGTGTGCCAAAAGAGTCAGTATCCCGGTACGGTTGTAGATCAGTTGCCCAAGTTGATAAGCATCGGATCCTGATGCATTGTCATTGATAAAAGTTTGAATAAGGTCGCGGAAGAGATTTAGTTTTGAAATTGTTCCGGCATTGAGCCCGGCTTCTTTTAGGTCAGAAGAAGTAATAAAATTCCAGATACTTTTGTTTTCGGCGGAAGCGACGCTGTGAAGCTTTTTCATTGTAGTTTCTCCAATGCCTCTTGCCGGATAATTAATAATCCTTCTCAAAGCTTCATCGTCATCAGGGTTGATGCTTAACCTGAAATATGCGATCATGTCTTTAACTTCCTTTCTCTGATAAAAAGAGAGTCCTCCATATATTCGATAAGGAATATTTCGCTTACGAAGAGATTCTTCCAGTACCCTGGATTGAGCGTTGGTCCGATATAGAATCGCATATTCGCAATAAGAGTCGTGATTGGTAAGTTTTGATTGACATATCATGTTTGCAACAAGAAAAGCTTCTTCCATATCGCTGTAAGTTTTCACAACAGAGATAGGGTTTCCTTTGTCATTTTCGCTGTATACATTTTTTTTCATCTGCCTTGTGTTCTTTTCAATAAGGCTGCCGGCAGCATCTATGATATTTTGCGTGGAGCGATAATTTCGTTCAAGTTTGAATATCTTTAAACCGGGATAGCGACGCTCAAGATTTAAAATATTGTTTATATCGGCACCTCTGAAAGAATATATGCTTTGCGCGTCATCTCCGACAACACATAGATTATTGTTTTGCCCGGAAAGTTGAGAAATAATCAGATGCTGAGAGAAATTGGTATCCTGATATTCGTCCACAAGAATATATCTGAAAAATTCTTGATAGTGTCGACGTATATCAGGAAAGTCTCTAAGTAGAAGATTCATGTATACAAGAATGTCATCAAAGTCCATTGCATTTGCGACCTTGCATCGGTCACAATATAATTTGTATATTTGACCGGTAAGTGGACGTTTAGCTCTTTTATCAGCCTCATAGTTATCCTTGTCAAGGAGATATTGATCAGCTGTAGTCATTGCGTTTTTTGCATTGGAAATAGCAGAAGCGATGACTGCAGGCTTGTAGATTTTTTCATCAAGCGATAGATCTTTAATTATCATTTTTATTAAAGACCTGGAGTCGGTAGTATCATAGATCGTAAATCCTGATCTGAATCCTATTTCTTCGGCGTGACGGCGAAGAATCTTTAAAAATATAGAATGGAAAGTGCCCATCCAAATTTTTGCAGCTACTTTTTCTCCTGTAATCTGAATGATGCGCTCTTTCATTTCACGTGCCGCCTTGTTGGTGAATGTAAGGGCGAGAATACGATAAGGTTCGTATCCGTTGCGTAATAAATGGACTATTTTATATGTCAACACTCTGGTTTTCCCGGAGCCTGCACCTGCTATTACTAATGACGGTCCGTTTGTGTAGACGACAGCATCACGTTGTTGGGAATTAAGTAGGTCAAGATATTTGTAATCTGGATTTGTCATAAATTATTGTATGGACTCTAATTGCAACTGAATATATTTTTCAAATCATTGTAATCGGGTATGGCAGGAATGAAATTGTAAGATCCACTTTCATAGTCGATCACGCAACAATAGTGATTCATGCCATTTGTAACAATGAGATAGCGTGCGCGGAGGCACATATTATATCGCATTATTTGGTCGAATACATTTTGTGTGATTACGATATTTGGAGCTTTATATTCCACTATTATCAATGGAGATCCATTTGTGTTGAAGACGACGGTATCACATCTCTTTTTTGTGCCATTTAATGTTATGCCGATCTCATTTGCCAATAGAGAAGCAGGATAATGTAAGCTTTTGATAAGCCATGCCACAAAATTCTGTCTTACGTATTCTTCAGGAGTCAGTATTACCTGTTTTTTTCGTAAAGGATCAAAAACTTTTAAAGTATCTTCCTCCATGCTAAGATGAAGATCTGCCGGAGGAAGATTAAGTTTTGGTAGCTGTCGGTATTTTGAAGAATCTTGATGTATCAATGAGAAGTAGATTATTTTTTATTAACAATAGCATTTCTGCCTTGGTATTCTACATCAAAAATAGAGTTGAGAAGATCTGCAAGGCGAAGACCTCCTTTTAAGAACTGCTGTTCAATTATGGGAGTCCATTCCGCTACATAATCATAACTGATTTTTGTCCCGTCAGGAGTTTTGGCATATACGTCTTTGCATATTTCATAGGTCTCAGATGCCCATCCTTCAGGAGTGTTGACTGAAAGGATTTCAATTCTTTGTTCAGGAGTGGTTCTGTCAATCTGTTGTTGCCATTCTGTATAGCTCCATTTGTGTGCAGATTCGGGAAGAGAACTGTCCCATATGGAATGTAGATTTGTATCCTTCCCGAAGTATTTTACGATGCATCTATTCCCTCCCAGATCTGATGCGTGACCAAGATGCATGGGTTGATGTATGTCTCCAAGAAAATGAATAATCATTTTTAGAGCAAGTTGCTTTTGGTCTCTGGATGATAGAGAGTCTTGAAGAACGTTTACTTGAGAATATATTGCACGAACAATATCACCTGATTCAAGGAGAGGGGCATTATCGAAATCTTGATCTGAATCGATATTTTTATAATGCCAGGTTTTGGAATAGGCGTATTCAGGCGTATGAGACGCGTTGTCGAGCCAATTTGCATAATATACGGTAGATTTTCCGTCAAGAAGTTCTTCGATCATCTGTTTGGTTGTAGGGGTGAGATGGTTTTCTGCAATGAAAGCAGTGGTGTCATGGCCTTTCTGTCCCCATGCGAAAGCCGATGCAGATGATAGGATAAGAATGCCTGAAGCTAATACTTGTTTGGAGATCATAAGAGTTTTGTTTATTGAGATTAAGAGTCTCAGGTTTTAATAAGGTGTTACGGATTGATTTGTAAAGCGATTTAAAATATTTATCCGTTTCCTGTGACTACATTACAAAATTAATTAAAAATAATCATATTGACAAAAATTTTAGTTGCGCTTATTGAGGTTTCCTGCTAAATATTTATTTGGGATTGTTTTGCAAGTCTGATTATATGTGTCTCGCATGTGAATTGAAAATGGAATGTATAAGGATCTGAGGGATGT
>JAIDJJ010000551.1 GCA_029052265.1 Muribaculaceae bacterium | reverse complement strand
CAACGATATACCATTTTGTCCCATCCGCAGTCTTGTACGAGTACCAAAATTTTTCCCCAGACTGGAACCAATGAGGATCGACAGTTGTGGAAAACAACATGCTCCAGAGTTTGTCGCCTGAGAATCGTTGTGCCATTTCCAATGGGTTGGAAACGGATTCCTCTGCATAGACCGTTGTCGGCGTAAGGCATGACACCGATATCGTCGCTGCGGTCAATAAGGTGAAAATGTGTTTCATGCTAATGATTATGGTTAATAAAAAGAATTTTTTAAGCGATCATTAGAAATTGAGATAGGCTATAAGACTTTATCTGTCTGATAAAGATAGACACACTCGTATCCCGGTCAGATCCTAAGCGTTTTCAGTTTAAACTCTTCATAAATCATAAAATCCTTCCGCGACAGTATGTGATTATAGGTTTGACAACTTCTAACAGTTGCTTAAAAACTGTAATTTATTGCAAAAATAATCCATAATCTTGAACCGTGCAACCCCATTCGCTTATAGTTGCAATATTTTTTTTGCTACGTAACTGCAAAAATATTAAGGAAAGATAATTTGCTCATATAGTCTGGTTAGGTATATGTTGTTTTGCGATTAAGAATGATACAATAAAACAAATGTAATTTGCTTACGTTTATATGAAGGATTTGATGGACCATTCGGGTTGTCTCGGCACCCGATGAAAGACATATCATTAAAAATTATTTAAATTGGAGGAGACAGGTAAACTTGGACTTTGGAGACTTGTAGCGATTGTTTTCGGGTCGGTTATAGGTGGCAGTATATTTAATATTGCCCAGAATATGGCACATGGAGCAGCCTTGGGGGCTGTGATATGTGCATGGTTGGTTACGGGGTTAGGCATAATGTTTTTGGTCCTTACCTTCCGTAAGCTTGTAAAACTATGTCCTGATTTAAATGCCGGCATATACCAATATCCTCAAGTCGGTTTTGGGAATTATAGCGGTTTTAATATGGCATGGGGTTATTGGCTATGTGTGATATTAGGTAACGTAACCTATGCTGTATTGCTTAATGATTCATTGGGCGCGTTTTTCCCTGTGTTTTCAAAGCATGGATGGCAGACTGTTGTTTTTGGCTCTGCTTTGGTTTGGCTTATGTATTATATTGTGACAAGAGGGATTCAATCTGCGTCATATATAAATACAATGATGTCGGTACTAAAATTCGGATGTATCATATTTATTCTTATCATCCTTGCAATAAACGTTAAAGCCGGTTATTTTACAGCTGATTTCTGGGGTAACATGAATCCAAGATTGCCTGGAACCGGAAGTCAGATTTCTTCATGTATGCTTGTCACGATATGGAGCTTTTTGGGAATCGAAGGGGCGATGATGATGTCGGCACGGGCAAAACGGCATTCAGATGTAGGAAAAGCCACTATGGTGGGATTCCTTCTTGCGTTGATATTGTATTTGCTTGTGACAACCCTTTGTTTTGGTGTCATGACGCAGCCTGAACTTGCTTCGCTCCCGAACCCCTCCCTGGCGTATGCCCTTGAAATATGTGCAGGGCCATGGGCAAAATGGTTTGTCATATCTGCTATAGTGAATTCTGTGGCAGGTGGATTTGTTGCAGGGACCCTAC
>JAIDJJ010000550.1 GCA_029052265.1 Muribaculaceae bacterium | reverse complement strand
ATGCAGAATCATCAGTCCTCGGGCTCCCCCTCTTCGGGTTCCCGGATTTAGCCGAACAGAGAAGTTAAACCTTATCACGCCGATGGTACTGCGAAAGCGGGAGAGTAGGTAATCGCCGCCTTAAGGACGCCGGTCAGCAATGACCGGCGTTTCTGTTTAAACTATCTTAAGATCCGGAGATCAGAAATGGTCTCCGGATTTTTTGTATACAGCCTGTGCGGAGCGGCGATTCAATGTGCCGGGGTGTTGTGTCTGATGTAATATTTGTTTTGTCATATTATAGATTTTGACTAACTTTGCAACATGGCGTACTTTATTGTAGCTTAAATTCAATAAATTCACGAAATCTTTTTATCCATTCTGATTCTTTTCACGGAATGATTACGAAAAAATATCAGTTGATCAACAATGTTGGGGGATGGCTTGTTTTCGCAATTGCCCTCATCACTTACTGGCTCACTCTTGAGCCTACCGCGTCGTATTGGGACTGCGGTGAATTTATAATACAGGCAGACAAACTTGAAGTAGGGCATCCTCCGGGCAACCCTATATTTATGCTTACGGCGCGTTTCTTTGCCAATTTCGCTTCAGACCCCGGCAGCATATCCGTAATGGTAAATGCCATGAGCGGTCTGTTGAGCGCGCTGACAATTCTTTTACTTTTCTGGACCATCACTCATCTCGTCAGAAGGCTTGTGGTGAAAGACGGTCAGAAGAAAGAGTTGTCGTTGCAGCAGTATCTGGCTGTAATGGGTAGCGGTCTTGTAGGCTCTCTTGCATATTGCTGGAGCGACACTTTCTGGTTTTCGGCTGTCGAAGGTGAGGTGTATGCCTTTTCCTCTTTCTGCACGGCGTTGGTGTTCTGGCTCATCCTGAAATGGGAAAACAGGGCTGATGAACCCCATTCTGACCGTTATCTTATACTGATTGCATATGTGATCGGGGTGAGTATCGCCGTCCATCTTCTCAACCTCCTCTGCATCCCTGCCATTGTCCTTGTGTTTGCCTATAAGAAATGGGAAAACATGAACCTGGTGAAGTCGCTTGTGACCCTTGTCATATCATTTGCGATAGTGGTTCTTGTGCTTTATGGTCTTGTGCCGGGATTTATCAAGGTTGCCCAGCAGTTTGAACTCCTCTTCGTAAACGGTTTCCATTTCAGTTACAACAGCGGTGCGCTTTTCTATGCTGTCCTTACAGTGGCAGTCTTTGCCTGGGCGATAGTTTCGCTCAGCCGTCAGAAAAGCGGCATTATGATCCGTGTATCATTTTTGTGTGCGCTCGCCATCTCCGGTATCTTCTTTTTCGGTTCAGGCTTTCTCATCGGCTGGATACTGCTTGCCGTTACAGGCGTCCTGATGTTTACCAAATACAGAAGCAACCTTCCGGTACGTGCGATGACGGTGGCGATGTGGAGTATATCCGTAATCTTTGTGGGGTATTCGAGCTATGCTCTTATTCTGATTCGTTCAAGCGCCGACACTCCGATGAACCAAAATTCTCCCGACAATGTATTTGATCTTGCATCATATCTCAACCGCGAGCAGTATGGAGAGAATCCTCTGCTGTATGGAGAGACTCTCTATTCATCTCCCATGAAGCAGTTGACCGGTGTGTCGCGCGATACTGTCACTTATCGTGAGGATGGCAGTCCTGTCGTGTTGTCCACGCCTTATTACACTCCTGTCATCAATCCCGGGAAAGCGATCTACGTTAAGGGAGTGAAAGGGATCGATCCTGTTTCAGACTACGGTTTCCTTTCACAGGAAGAGATGGCGTCAAACCATGCGCTCGGAGCACGAGGCGGCGATTATTACGTGAAGAAGGATTATAAACCGGAGGCAAAGATGAATCCTGAGCTGAACATGCTTTTCCCACGCATATACAGCCGCCAGCACAAGGATGCCTACGGGCAGTGGGTACGTCTTGACACGATGCCTGACCAGCTTCATTCGCTGAGTGCGGTCGACCCGGCAACAGGGGAGAAACTCCCGGAATATGATCTCCAAAAGGAGCCCCGCTATAATGAGGTGACCGGCACTTTCTCATATCCCGAGAAATTTGCGTTCAAACCCTCTTTTTCACAAAACCTGGCATATTTCTTCAATTATCAGCTCAATCATATGTACCTGCGTTATTTCATGTGGAATTTCGCGGGCAGGCAGAATGATATCAACAATCAGGCAGGCGAGCTGGATGCCGGCAACTGGATTTCAGGCATACCGTTTATCGACAACCCGCGTCTTGGCGACCAGAGCCTGCTTCCGGACGATCTCGGGAAAGGGAACAAGGGGCACAATGTCTATTTTATGCTCCCTCTCATACTTGGCATTCTCGGACTGATATGGCAGTCGTTTGCGGGGAAACGCGGCATAGAACAGTTCTGGGTGGTGTTCTTCCTGTTTTTCATGACAGGCATAGCTATCGTGCTTTACCTTAACCAGCCGCCGAACCAGCCTCGCGAGCGTGACTATGCTTTTGCCGGATCGTTCTATGCATATGCCATATGGATCGGTATGGGTGTTGCCGCTCTTTGGCGGATTCTGCTTTATTTCATGGATCCGCAGCGTGGCAAACGGAAACCGGCTCCGGATGCCGATGAGGAGATCCAGCCGGAAAATGTGGTGAACGAGCCTGCAAGGCTTGCGCGTCCCTCACGCATTGCTGCTATTGTGGCTGTTGCCCTGGGGCTTGTAGTGCCGGTGCAGATGGTGAGCCAGACCTGGGACGATCATGACAGGTCACATCGTTTTGCAGCCAGAGACTACGCGATCAACTATCTCGAAAGTCTCGAGCCAAATGCGATAGTGTTCTGTAACGGCGACAACGACACATTCCCGCTCTGGTATGTGCAGGAGGTGGAGGGTGTGCGTCCCGACGTAAGGATCATCAACCTCAGCTATCTCAATTCAGACTGGTATGCCGACCAGATGCGCCAGCAGGCATATGATTCCGCTCCTGTGGCATTTACAGCCACTCCGAAGGATTATGCCTACGGAAGGACAGACGTCACCATCCTCGGGCGCGAGACAGCACCTGCCGACCTTCTCAGCAGCCTCAAGATAGTCTACGAGGGTGGCGGCCGTGATGAGACCGGCTATCCCACTATGCCAAGCGCGATAGTAAGTATCCCGGTCGACAAGAAAGCGGTGGTGGAGCGTGGTCTTGTGGCACCGTCCGACACTGCGGAGATTGTCGATAACATACTCATAAATCTCCGCAACACGAATACCTACCGAGCCAAAGGTTATCTCAGTCTGGGCGAAATACTGATGCTCGATATCGTAGCCACCAATGCAGCCAATGGCTGGGAGCGTCCGATCTACTGGGTTACTACTGTCGGCGGTGACTATCATGTCGGGCTAAGTCCCTACATGCGTTCCACCGGTATGGCGCATCAGCTTGTCCCCACCATTCAGGAAGGGCTGCCGGCACGTGCCGACAGGGCATATGATGTGGTTACCAAGAAATACCGTTGGGGCGGGGCTGATGCAAAAGAGGGGAAAGTGCCTTATTTTGACGAGACAGCCCGCCGCATGCTGCTCACCACCCGTTCCTCAATGCTTGACGTGGCATCCGAACTCATATATAAGGGCGACACAGACTCCGACACAGTCGCAAGCAAAGAAAACTATCGTAAGGCTCAAGAAGTGGCTGACCTTATTGTCGGCAATCTTCCGGAAACTACAGTGCCGTTTGATCTCAGCATAGCTTCGACCCTCGGACAGGTCTATTGTGAACTCGGATCTGATAAACGACTCGGGGATGGTAAGCTCACGGAGCGCGGTCTCGGAATCCTTTGGAACATGCTTCAGCGGTATGCCCCCTATCTTGCCTATAACCGAGAGATGGCAATGAGCTTCGGCAATCCTTCGCTTACCCGCGAATCGAGCCTGATACCTTATCAGTTCTATCACTTCGCCAAGATGTATGAAGATTTCGGCGGCGACATGAAGAAAGTTGAGGAGCTTGTCAAGGGTTACGGCATGACGATGGCGGAGCTTGAGAAGAATTACAACATGGCTTACGGTAAAGGGGGCGGGGATTATGTCTCGGGAGCGGAAGAAGGAGAAGTGAAAGCTTCCGCAACCACCTTGGAGGCATATGCTCAGGAAGTGGCGAAATATTGCGAGATTGCCAATGAACTCGCCGGACTTTCGCCGGAGGAATATGCAAAGCGTTCGGACGACGAAAGGTCTATCGACTCGATGCTCTACACTGCGCTGAAATATTTCTACAGTGTCGGGGGCACGGACGACATGCTTAAGAAGTATGACAATTTCAACCGTCTCGATCTCGACCGAACAAAACGCCTAAGCGAAGAGTTTGCCCGTCTGCATCCGGAGATGGCGCTTTAAAAAGGAGAAATTTCAGTAATTGCTGAACTTACCTCTCCTCTTGAAATGTTATGTTTATTGAACGTCCTCCGGGATGGTTCAGGTGTCTGTTCCCGGGAGCGGTTTTCCGTCTCCCTTCCGCGAAAGGTGAAAGGAAAAGGGTGTTTGTCACTTTTGACGACGGACCCATTCCGGAGTCCACTCCCTGGGTGCTTGACACACTTGACCGTTTTGGAATAAAAGCCACCTTTTTTATGGTGGGACAGAATGTGGAACGCAATCCCCGGCTTCTGGAAGAGGTGAGACGGCGCGGCCATGCGGTCGGCAACCACACACTTCATCATATACAGGGTGCAAGCGCCACCACAATGCGCTATATGAGAGATTCGGCAGAAGGGGCGAGACTTACGGGCTCTTCCCTTTTCCGTCCTCCCCACGGATGGCTGCGTCCGCGCCAGCTTATGGCACTAAAGAAGCATTACAGGGTGATAATGTATGACCTTGTTACGCGGGATTACAGCAAGCGCCTGAATGCGCGGGATGTGGTCAATATCGTAAAACGGTTCACCCGTGACGGCTCGATAATCGTGTTTCACGATTCAATCAAGAGTATGCCGAGATTAAAAACCGCCCTCCCCGAATGTCTGCAGTGGCTGAAAGACGAGGGTTATGAATTTCATATTTTAAAAAGCGATGGATAAGAAAAAGATACTTGTGGTGGGAGCCGGAGGTTTTGCCGGAGGATTCCTTGTCGGTGAAGGTCTCCGCAGGGGATATGAAGTGTGGGCAGGCGTACGAGCCACTACGTCGCGCAAGTATCTTTCCGACCCGCGCATAAGGTTCGTAGAGCTTGATTTCGACGATTACGGAAGTCTGAGGCAGACTGTTGCCGGAGCTTTGCCCGAAGGGGAGAAATGGGATTGGATAATCTATAATCTCGGGGCGACCAAATGTCTGAGTTTTTCTGACTTTTCCAAGATAAATTACGAGTATCTGCGACGGTTTACGGATGCATTGGCGGCTACAGGGAAAGAGCCGGAGAAACTTCTATATATGAGTTCACTTTCGGCAGTAGGTCCCGGCGACGAGAAAGGGTACACCCCCTTTACGGAACGTATGATACCGCATCCCAACACCCGATATGGCGCCTCCAAGCTGAAAGCGGAGATGCACCTTGCGATGTGTGGCATCCCTTATGTGATTTTCAGGGCGACAGGTATATACGGTCCCCGCGACCGAGACTATTTCCTTATGTTCGATGCCATCCGGAAAGGGGTGGATTTTTCGGTAGGTTATAAAAAACAGCTTCTTAGTTTCATATATGTGGAAGATCTTGCCTGCGCGGCATATGACGCCCTTGAAAAATCGGCAACCGGCGAGACATACAACATAGCCGAACCGCGTACGTATACCCAGAAAGAATTTAGGGATATTGTCTCCAAAGCAATAGGAAAGAAATTCGTGGTAGGGATAGCCATGCCTCTTTGGGGAGTGAAGATTGTCTCTGCCATAGCTGAGAAGTGGGGAGTGGCACGCATGAAACCCTCTACCCTGAACCGCGATAAATTCAACATAATGAAGCAGCGCAACTGGGCGGTGGATATCACAAAGGCACGTGATGGCTTCGGATTCTCACCCCGCACAGATCTCAAGGAGGGAGTGATGCGTGCTGTGGAATGGTATAAGAAGGAGGGATGGTTATGACCGGTCCTGACAGTATTGTCACTCCGCCGCCTCCCGTGTTGCATGACACGGTTACACACGGGAAAAATCCGGTGCACGTTGTCCAAGAGGTGCCGCATGACAGTGTGGGTACACATTCGGGAGCCCCGGAGATAAATGTCGCCGACAGTACAGCCCCCCGGGTACAGGCTCCTGTCCGGACAGCGATACAGAGGGGAGTGATGAGGCTCGGACCATTTTATAAGAATTATCAAATACGCACCGCAACCGTGGCGCGCCCGGACAGTGTGGCGGCAGACTCAGTTGCCGCCGACACATTGAACACGGTGCATCACTACGGGGTAGTGCTGACCCCTCCTGAGCATCCGGCGGCATCCACGAGAGAAGCCCCTTCGTCAGGGATGTCGTATATATTCGGCATATTGCTCTTATTGTTCTGTATCACCGGCATCAGATTCCACAACAGTCGCAAATATGTCACTTCGATGCTCCACAATCTTGTGGCAATCCGTATCCGCAGCAATGTTTTTGACGAGACTGTACGAGAGACCAGTTTCCTTGTTTTGCTCAACCTGATGTGGAGCTGTGCCGCAGGAGGTCTACTGTACGGACTGTTATGCCTTACGGTTGCAGACAATCCGATATGGAGCCTTGGAGTGCCCGCCCTTTTCACCCACAAGGCGTTGTCGGCGGGAGTGTGCATGGCTACCGGGGTGGTCTATACTTGTTTCATGGCAGTGGCATATTATGTGGTGGGATGTGTCTTCTCCGACAAAAAACATGCCGTGATATGGCTTAAGGGATTTGCCGCGGCGCAAGGGCTTCTCAGTTTTGCTTATCTCCCCTTGTCGTTGCTGCTTCTGTGCTGGCCCGAATGGACAGAAATAATCCTCTGGATCGCCCTCGGGCTGTTCATATTGTCGAAAATTGTATTCATTTGGAAAGGATTCAGGATTTTTTTCACTCAATTTTCCTCATGGCTGCTTTTTTTGTATTACCTTTGCAGTCTGGAAATAGTTCCTTTGATTCTTACCTACTTAGCAGGCATGTGGCTTTGCAGTCTTTTGCGCTGAACGGGAGTTGAAATTTCAGCATGAAATCAAAGGGGAGACGGTATCCCCACTCCAGTCAGCGGCATCCGGACTTTGCATGTCAGCCACACAAAATGATGCTGAAACAATAAGAAGATGAAAATAAAGAAGATTTTAGTTTCACAACCTCAGCCGACATCCGAGAAGTCGCCATATTTTGACATCGCGAAACGTCATAATGTCGAGATCGTGTTCCGTCCCATGATAAAAGTAGAGGGACTCACAGCGAAGGAATTCAGGCAGTCGAAAATCAATCTCGCGGATTACACCGCGATAATCTTTACGTCGCGCACCGCAGTCGACCATTATTTCCGTCTTTGTGAGGAATGTCGTTTCAATGTGCCCGACACAATGCGTTATTTCTGTACTACGGAGCAGATCGCGCTCTATCTTCAGAAATACATAGTATACCGCAAGCGGAAAATTTCATTCGGAATCACAGGCAAGCTTGACGATCCTCAATTTGTCCAGGCAGTCGTGAAAAACAACAAGGAGAAATTCCTTTTCCCGATTTCCGATGTGCAGGCTGATACAGTGCCGGTGATCGCCGACAACAAGATCTCCTATACACCGGCTGTAATGTATCGCACAGTCAGCAATGACTTCACAGCCGATGAGAATTTCGACTACGACCTGCTGTTGTTCTTCAGCCCGGCGGGAATCGAGTCTTTGAAGAAAAATTTTCCGGAATTTGGTAAAAACGGGAAGCAGCCCATTTCTATCGGCACCTTTGGTGTCTCCACGGCGAAGGCTGTGACAGATGCGGGATTCCGTCTTGATTTCGAGGCTCCCACAAAAGAGAATCCCTCGATGACAGCCGCGCTCGACGCTTTCCTTACCCGCAATGGGGGAGGAAAATAAACACCCCGCCAGCTTATGGTAAATGTAGACGACTCGCTCCTTTCGCGCCTTTATCTTAAAGACACGGCGTTTCAGCAGCTCATGCAGAAACGCATTTTCAATGTGCTTCTTATCGCCACTCCCTACGATGCCTTCATGATGGAGGAAGACGGTAGGGTGGAGGAACAGGTATATTTCGAATACGTTTCTCTCAACCTGTCGTCGCCCCCGCGGTTTGTCAAGGCGGCGAACTATGCGGAGGCATATGATGAGCTTTCAAAGAAAAGCTTCGACCTCATAATAGCCATGCCGGGAGTGGATGTGAGCGAAACTTTCCGGGAGGCGCGAAAAATGGACGATCTCTACCCGGACATACCGTTTGTGGTGCTCACCCCCTTTTCCAAGGAGGTGAGACGCCGCATTGCCAATGAGGACCTCGCAGGTGTGGATTATGTGTTTTCATGGCTGGGCAACGTTGACCTGATTCTTGCCATAATCAAGCTTATAGAAGACCGCATGAATGCGGAAAACGATATCCTTGAGGTAGGGGTTCAGGCAATAATCCTTGTGGAAGATTCCATACGGTTTTATTCATCCGTGTTGCCGCACCTGTTTAAATATCTTCTCAAGCAGTCGATGGAGTTTTCCACCGAGGCATTGAACGATCATGAAAGGATGCTCCGTATGAGGGGGCGTCCTAAAGTTCTTTTTGCCAGGGACTACGAAGAGGCTGTTTCGCTCTACGATAAATACGGGGAGCATATACTCGGAGTGATTTCCGATGTCAGGTTTCCCAACGGCGGTCATAAAGATCCTGATGCAGGTATAAAATTTGCGGGATACGTGCGGGAACGCTGCCCTGTGATGCCGATAATCATAGAGAGCCAGGAGAGTGATAACCGCGCCAAGGCGGAAAGCCTGGGATATGTGTTTCTTGATAAAAATTCCAAGACTCTTCCACAGGATCTGCGCAACGCTGTGGGCAGGCATTTCGGCTTCGGGGATTTTATAGTGAAAGATCCCTCTTCCGGCATGGAGATAATGCGTATCCGCGACCTTAAGGGATTGCAGACCAATGTTTTCAATATCCCGTCAGATTCGCTGTTCTATCATTGCAGCAGCAATGATGTGTCGCGCTGGCTTTATTCCAGGGCGTTGTTCCCCATTGCCGAAGTGGTAAAGACTTACCATTTTTCCAAAATGGAAGAGGCTCCGATGGTGCGCAAGTTTCTGTTTGAGTGCATCGTTAAATACCGTAGGATGAAAAACCGTGGAGTCGTGGCGATATTCCGTCAGGACAGGTTTGACTTCTACAGTAATTTCGCGCGTATAGGGGAGGGGTCGCTCGGTGGTAAAGGGCGCGGACTTGCATTTATCGACCAGATAATAAAACGCAATCCTGTGTGCGACGATTTCCAGGGAGTGGAGATCAAGATTCCGCGCACGGTGGTGCTGTGTACGGATATTTTTGACCAGTTTATGGAGATGAACGGTCTGTATCCCGTAGCGTTGTCAGATATTCCTGATGAGGAGATACTGCGCCATTTTCTTCAGGCGAGGCTTCCCGACAAGCTCAAGAGCGATTTCATGGCTTTGTTTGATGTGATCGACAAGCCTCTTGCCGTCAGAAGCTCCTCTCTTCTTGAAGACTCCCATTACCAGCCGTTTGCCGGCATATATTCCACCTACATGATTCCGCATCTTGAAGACAAAGAGGTGCGTCTCAGAATGCTTTGCGATGCCGTGAAGGGTGTTTATGCATCGGTATTCTTTGCCGATTCTAAGGCATATATGAACGCCACCAGCAATGTCATCGACCAGGAGAAGATGGCGATAATCCTTCAGGAAGTTGTCGGCGAGACATATGGGGAATATTATTACCCGGGTTTTTCGGGTGTCGGCAGGTCATTGAACTACTATCCCATCAACGAGGAAGTGGCTGAAGACGGGGTGGTGGAGGTTGCCGCAGGTCTGGGCAAGTATATAGTCGACGGGGGTATGGCATTGCGCTTTTCCCCGAAGCATCCCGACCATGTGCTGCAGACATCCACGGTAGACCTTGCCTTGCGCGATACGCAGACAAAACTCTATGCCCTTTCAGGCACCGCGCCTGAAAGCAGCGACTTCAGGACAGACGACGGCTTCAACATAGTGAAGCTTCCGGTGGCAGACGCTTTTAAGGCGGGTGCCCTTAAATATCTTGTGTCGACATTCGATTTCCAGGACCGAATGATACGGGATTCCGGAATGGGGAACGGCAGGAAACTGGTGACATTCGCCAATGTCTTGCGGCAGAGAGTCTTCCCCTTGGCTGACGCGGTAGATTTCATGCTTTCCACGGGGCAATATGAAATGGGCAGGCCGGTGGAGATAGAATTTGCAGGAATCATAGACAAGAATGCCATGTCGGCTCCCCGCAAAGGCACGATATATTGGTTGCAGATACGCCCGATAGTTGATAAAAAGGAGATGCTCGACGATTCTATCCTCGAAGTTGACGACAGTGAACTTATCCTCCGTTCCGATTCGGCTCTGGGTCACGGAGTGATGGAGGGTGTGCGTTATGTGGTATACGTAAAGCCGTCATCCTTCAACAGCAGCCGTAATCCCGAGGTGGCACGGGAAATAGAGAAGATCAACAAGGATTTCATCGACCGTGGGGAGCCGTATATCCTTGTCGGACCCGGCAGATGGGGCTCTTCAGACCCTGCATTGGGTGTGCCTGTACGCTGGCCTCAGATAGCGGGCGCACGCCTGATCGTGGAGTCTGCGCTACCGGGTTATCACATCGAACCTTCGCAGGGCACCCATTTTTTCCAGAACCTGACCTCGTTCGGTGTAGGTTATTTCACGATAGATCCCGTACACGGGAAAGGATTCTATAATCTTGAATATCTTGATTCCCTTCCGTCTGTATATGAAAGCGACGCAATAAGGATAGTGGAGTTTGACATGCCGCTCATGATAGCAATCAACGGAAGAAAAGGTAAAGGGATTGTCAGGAAAGGGTGAAGCGTCGCCCGGGTCTGATTCTCGTTATTATGGAATATGTGTATGAAAACGGACAAGAGGGATGGTCGGCGTGGAGGATATGGTGTCATCCTCTGGCGTCGCGGGAATTAATTGATGAATCAATCCTGAAAATCATGGAGCTCGACAAAAATATAGAGGAACTGAAGTCCGATCTTGAGGATCGGACAATCCTTTGTGAAAGATTGTCGGTGGAAACGGAAGCGCTGCGTGAGCAGCTGTCCGTAGCCCGCGGAGAGCTGGCTGACGCCCGCGATGAACTCGCATTGCACAAAAGTGTGGATGAGAAGCTTGCCGAATTTGACCGGGAGCTTGAGAAGGTGGAGAAGATGAAGCGGGGATATGAGAAGAAGATTGCTTTTCTTGAAGATCTTCTTCGAAGGGAAAGACGTTGGCGCCGTAATAGTTTTGATGACGAACTCTCTATTGATGACACTGAAAATGAACCTGACTTTTTATCTGTCCCCAAAATAGATATGGCGGCAGCCGAATCTCACGCCAGAATTGATCTTTCGGAATGTGATGAGCCTTTGCGCAGGAGACAGGAAGATAAAAAGAAGCCGGAAGACAAGAAGCCGGAAGGAAAGAAGGCACAGGATCTACAGAGAGCCTATCAGGAAAAACGGGCTTTCGGATTGCCTGATAAATTGCCTGAACCTTCCGCTCCGGATGACTGGCTTTTTGAACTTCCCGACAATCTTTAGTAAGAACGGGGTCTTAGAAACTGTTTAAAATTTATTTTGTCTTGTCATTGAGGTCTTTGTCATCATCTTTATGATATTTAT
>JAIDJJ010000055.1 GCA_029052265.1 Muribaculaceae bacterium | reverse complement strand
GCCGGACTCATGTTACGGTTGCAAAATTAGGACACAAAAAGGGGGTGTCAAATTTTTTTCAGGCGATTTTCATGTCAATCAATTTTGAGGGATATTTTGGAGTCCAAGTTAATGAAAAACAGTGATATAATTTTTTGACACTCTGATTTCACTCAATTTATTGAGACTAATTCCATCCAAAGTCAGGCGTTTGGAGCCGGACGTCCCGAGGGAAGCCTGCCGGATGTTAATCTTAAGACCGGGCTGAAAGTCGAAGCCGGGCGGATGGTTTCCAACCATTCGTCCGGCTTATTTTGTCAAATCTCAAAAACTACCGACTACCGACTACCGACTAATTACCGGTATTGCGCTTCAAGTACTCTCCCGGAGTGATCCCCTCAAGTTTTTTAAAACAGCGGAAGAAAGACGATCTGGAACTGAATCCGGCACGTTCCGACATGGCTGTCAGCGTAAGGGTCTGGTCTGCGCCGGATTCGACCAGACGTTTAAATTCAGCTATGCGATATTGATTGATCAGATCATAGAATCCGATGTTGACATGCTCGCTGAGGATATAGCTGAGTTTATGAGAGGAGATGTCTGCCATTTTTGCAAGATCGGCAATCTTGAGGTTGGGGTTGGTATAGGGTTTCTCTTTTTCGATAATCCTGTAAATATTTTTCATTATGGTGTCGCATTCTTTTCCCGACATCCTGATAGTGGCATATTTAGATTTTTCCGATTGTGTGTCTTCTGTGTTTTCTGCGGCGGTTCCCTTATTGAATATTACTTCTCCTTGTTGTTGATTATGCGAACTGTTGTCAGCACTTTTTCTGCGTCGGATGCGTTTAAAAAATACAAAAATTATCGGCATAAGGATAACAGCTGTTGCCGTCGCCCATACCCATACGCTAATTCTGGCAGGCATTTTCAACACTATCAGAGTCTGTGCTCGGTCATCGCCTATCGGTCGCAGATAAATATTTGTTTTTCCGTAGTCTACATTGTGCATGGTGATAGTGTAACCGGCGGGTAATTGTAGCCATGTACCATCGTTGATGCGGTATTCATATTTTGTGTTGTCGGGTTCGCCGTATGTCAGGGTTGTAAGTTTTAAGGTTACTTTTTTAGAGTATTTCTTAAAATCTACATGAAATTCAGCCCCGTTCTCAGACTTGATGAAGTGATCAAAACAAGGATTGCCTTCCGCCGATATTACCGAAGGGACTAAATTAGGTTGAGAGGCAAGCTTTGACAGGATATCCGTATCGACGCTGAGCATGCCTCCGGCATTGCCGAAATGTATGATAGATTTTTCTTTTGCCGGTACGCAATGTATGAAGGGATTTGAAGGTATTCCGTTGTCTTTCCCGAAAACAGATATGTTTGAAAGCTTGTCCCAGCGTATCAGCCCGTGGTTTGTCGCAAGCCATACAAATCCGAACCGGTCTTCTGTCACCGCTTTTATTATGTAGTTGCGTCGGTCAAAAATATCGGGACGGCTGAATTTGCTCATATCAATGTTTGAAAGCGCAATTTTTCCGTTTTCAAGCACAAAATAGAGGGTATGGTCTTTCCCTTCATATATCTGGCGAATCTTGGCATGGGATATAAAGTTCTCCGGAAAGCAATCTGTGCGTAGTTTTCCTAAAACGGGATCCCATATTGCCAATCCTTCTTCCGTTCCAATCCAACCTTTTCCGGAAGAATCAAAAAAAATAGTGTATACGTTTCCGGGTGGAAGCGGAGAGTTTTCTGAAGTGAAGTGTGATGTTGTGCCGTTATATTTACGGAACAGTCCTTTTGAAGATCCGATCCATACCGCGTTTGTATTGGGCTGATGGGAAATGCTGAATACATGGGCGGCGTTTAGTATGTCAGGGAGAGGGTGGTGTAGCAGATTTCCGTTAGACGCGCTAAACATCGACAGACCTCCCCCATATGTTCCTGCATATATGGTGTCGCCCACTACGGCAGTCGCAATGACCATATTTGAGCGCAGTATCGGCTTCTTGATGTTTTTGAGCACTGTTTCTCCGTCAGGTGAAAGGAAATATAATCCGGCACGCGTGCCCACAAGAATATTTTTGTCAGGAAGAACTGTGATAGTGCGAGCTGCTTTGTCTTCCCGGTTGATTGCCATAAGAGCTACCCCCGGCGACTCTGTTTCCGTATGATCCACTCCCCGTTGGTAATGTCCGACCCAAAGGCGGTTTTTGCTATCCGTCATCAGAGAATATATCTGATTGCTTTGCATTGATGCGGAACTCGCGGGATTATGTGAAATATTGCGCCGTACATTTCCGTTTTTAGAATTTAATTCAAACAGTCCGCTGCCGTCAGTTCCGGCGAACAGGGTTGAATCGTTTGTTACAGCTAAAGAAGTCACGACATTGGCTTCCACTCCGGCTATTTTTGAAATATTGCCGTGAGAGTCTATTCGCCAGAGCCCGTTTGTCTCTGTGGCGAGATAAAGCGATCCGGCTGCCGTGACAGCTTTCGTAGGCAAAGGAAGATCGGAAGATGGTTCGCGTTTCCGGATCACCCGGAAATTTTTTTCCAACATATATATTCCACCGTCGTCAGCGATCACCGCCACACCCTCGGGGGTGGATGCCATGGCGTGAGGGATGTTGGTGCGCGAGAGCGGATCACGGTCGATCAAAACACGTGAGACTGTACCCCGCAGCAGACTGTAGCTCCATATTGCGGAAGGAGTGGCAATCAGAAGATATCCGTCGGGATGTAGGGAGAGTCCCTTTACGGAGGAGATTTTGTCTTGCAGCATAGGATATGCATGCAGGTATCCTTCCGCAGACTTGTCCATGGAGAAAAGACCACAATCTGTGGCTATTATTATTTTTCCGTCGGGAGTCTGCACAATGTCAGACACAAGAATCACTTTGTCGGAGTCTTCCTCCACAAGAGAATATGGCACCACATGAACTCCGTCGAAACGGTATATATAATTGTCAGATCCCAGCCATACGAATCCGTCTGAATCCATCAGTATTTTTCTAATGGTGACATCAGGAGGGCAAGACTGCACTCGTTGGAAAGACAATGAGGGTTCGTCTGCCTGCATATTAAATGAAGACAGTAGCAGAATCACAAAAAATCCGAATAAAAATCTTAGATAACCAATCATTCCATGAAGTTTTGCATTTGTGCCGATACAAAATTATACTTTTTTGGCAAATCTTCCAAATTTTAGCATATGATGCCCGACATTATACTAATACGTGTAGGCATGCTTTCTTACTTATCCGCAAATTATAAAATTATTGAAAAGACAACACCCGTACGGTATGAATCCGTACGGGTGTTGTCTTTTCAAGAGTTTGATCCGGTCTCATTTTATTGCGTTGCAGAAATGCTTCGCAATGCTGCTGAGAGTTGATCGGGGCAAGAGGTGGGTTTATTGCCACATCTGATACCTTCAAGGCGCTTGATGACGTCTTCAGGTTTCATCCCTTTGATCAAAGCTGAGATTCCTTGCAGGTTGCCATGACATCCTCCGAGGAAACTTACCTCTTTGATCACCCCATCTTCCATCTCGATCTCAATGAGACGGGAGCAGGTCCCTTCGGTGGTGTACTGAAATTTTCCGGTCATTACTTGGAAGTTCTTTCAGCAACCATCTCTTTGAATGTGTTGCAGGGCTTGAAAGAAGGGATCTTGTGGGCGGGGATGATGACAGCTGTATTCTTGGAGATATTACGGCCTGTCTTTTCCGCACGTTCCTTCACGATGAAGCTGCCGAACCCACGGAGGTAAACGTTTTCACCTTTGCCGAGGCTGTCTTTTACAACTTCCATGAACTTCTCTACAACCTGGAGCACATTCTCTTTGTCGATACCTGTGGCTCTTGAAATTTCGTTGGTTATTTCTGCCTTTGTCATTTCTCAGTTACATGATTTGGTTTCAGAGTGCAAAATTAATTAAAAATCTTAAATTAGGGAATGATTATGCCCCAATAAGATAGAATAAATTAAAATAAATCATTTAAAACTTCATTTTTGTGGAGTTTTCAGACTGGAAATTGGCAAATAAGGAACATGATTCTCAGTATTGTCGCAATTGAGAATCTCAATCGGAATATTGCTGCATCATTTCGCGATAGTCGCGCATCATCCTGAAATATTGCCTTAGCCCGATTGCTAAGCCTGCGATTCCACCTGCGATCATTCCTGAGATTATAAAGGGTTCGTTAATGAGGGGAATTACGAATACGGTCAGGCATACCACGGCAAAGGGGATAAGTATAATCATGAATATGTGGTGTCGCCGTTTTAATGTGCGTGCACGCCTGATAACCTGATTGACGGTCATGACCGCAAGGTCTATTCCCTTTACTTCATTATACAGATATGCGTCCATGACGCCGGCTGTTATAAAATAGGAGAAGAAAAGGGCAGTCGACACATATTTTATTGTCTCATCAGGGAAGAAGTCGGAACGTGATGTGAAGAGGAACATCGGGAATAGAATTCCCATCATGAACCCTACTATCATAAACCGTTTGTAACGTGCGGCGAGATCCTCACGGGCGGTGGTTATTTTGCCGGAGACGGCTTTCCGCCCATCTTCAAGCGTTTGGTTTTCGAGGCGTTCTACGCGGCGGTTGAGATCAAGCCACATGGATTTGAGTTGATCAAGATCTTTTATTTGAGTTTGATTTTCCATTTTTTTAGTTTTTAAGCATCTTCTTAAATAGTTGTTTCAAAAAAGTTGTTCGGACAACTCGGTATTATATAAGCCACAGATGGTGTTTTGCCACAGGATACGTCATTTGTTTGAAAGACGTACGATTTTCTCTTTGATTCTGCGGAGACGTGTGGCGAGAGTGTTGCGCTGGCATCCCACTATGGCGGCGATGTTGTCGTAGCTCATATCGTCGAGCCATAGAAGAATGATCGCTTTCTCTTCTGCAGAAAGAGAGGAAATAAGCTGATGCATTTCTCTGTGCATGGCAGGGAGGTCGGTGTCTTCCGCAGATAGATGGGCTATTGAGTCGATACTGACTTTTTCCCCTTTGCTTTTCCGTTTGCGCAGGGCGGAAATGCAGGTGTTCAGGGCGAGGCGATATATCCATGTGGATACGGAAGAATCTCCGCGGAAAGATTTCCGGTAAGCCCACATGTTTGTAATTACGTCCTGCCGGAGATCGCGAAATTCTTCAGTGTCTTTCGCATAGCAGTAGCAGATCTTGTTGATGATGCCGCTATTGCGTTTGATTTCTTGCAGGAACCGTTGCTCATCCGTTATGCTGTCTGTGTCCATAATTTTTTTGAGGGAAAGAAGATATGGTTTATAATTGAGAGAAAATACAGATGATAGTTTAAACAATCTTACTGTTGTCATATCATTAGTCGTATGGAATGTGATATAGTTTCATGCCACAGTTAAACAGTTTCCAAGAAAATCTTGCATTAAATTTGCAGATAAATTTAAAATCGTTAATTTTGTGGAAGTTCCAGGTTTTGTGTTACACCAATTTCCTCTAAACGCATGAAATACTTCTCATATAATCCACTCCCGGCACTACGGAATAATTCTATCTCCAATGTAAAGGTATGGTTGTTCACAGGTATGTGGATTCTCTTAAGTGCGGGATGTGAAACAGATTCTCATGTACCGGAGTGGATTGGCGCGGAGATGGTTCTGAATTTACGGCTTGACACTTCCGGCATGCTTACCCGAAGCAGTTACGGATCCGGAAGTGAAGACAGCAGCTTGACTGAAAATGAGAGCAAGATTGATTGGGAAGATGTCTGGATCGCAGTCTTTGAAGCGGAAAGCGGGGAGAGGATTGAAAAAGTGTATTCTAAGGATATAAGTGGAGTTGATACCGAAGGTAATAAATTGAGACTGCCCTTAGATATAAGCGGATATTCCGGAGATATCAGTATTATGGTTCTTGCAAATTGTAGCAGGTATGGGATCATGGCTTCAGACCTTGATGAAATTTATACTGTTCAGGATTTGAAGGATCTTACATTTGCATTCCTGCCGGATAATTTGAAAGATAAAGATTCGGATGTAGATTATTTCCCTTTACCGATGTTTGGATCAAAGACGGTCACTGCCGGATTTCCATTGGATAAAGAAGTGGATATAAATATGACAAGGGGATTGGCTAAAATTGAGATTGTGGATAATCTTGAGGATGGGATCAATATAGATTCGGCAATACTTTGCAACTACACCCGGTCAGGTAGTGTGATAAGTAGTGATCAGGATGCAGTTATAGGAACTGATTTGGTGTTTAATAGAAAAGAGGAAGCAGGTAAATCCACATTTTATGTCTATGTGCCTGAAATTTCTTTGGGAGAAGCTGAATCGGAAAGACGAAGAGTCAGATTGAACCTTTCGAATGGAAACGAATCCGAGATACGCCTCATTAATTATATAGGGAAGGAACCGGCAGACACCCCTTCATCAGAGTGGGACAGATTAAGACGCAATTACATTTATCGTTTTAATGTGACGGGATTGATCCCTTCCGAACCCGAGATCGAAATCCAGCCGACCATAGTCATCTGTTGGTATCAAACGAATAATGGTAAATTTAACGACTACAATAACAAGGTTAATTTTGCAAGTATCGAGAATCTTGATATGCCGTATATTTCGGCTGTTTTTAATGGAACTGCCAGTAACTACCTTCCCGAAGGATATACAGCTTACATCGGAAGGTCGTATGAATTTAAATTGCCTGAACATG
This sequence comes from Muribaculaceae bacterium, assembly GCA_029052265.1. Taxonomy (GTDB): domain Bacteria; phylum Bacteroidota; class Bacteroidia; order Bacteroidales; family Muribaculaceae; genus Lepagella. Next base: position 881 of record JAIDJJ010000055.1, on the reverse strand, counting down.
AAGGTAGTAATAATGATTTTTATAATAAATTGGCATATCTTATAGGTGATTATAATAATTATCCATTTGAAGGAGAGTATTATTTGCTGCATAGATTAGCACCGGATGTTACAACTCAGTATAATATTGGTGATATAACATATTGCTGGCTTAACACACTTCCGCTAAAATGGAAGGAACCTTCTTTAAAATATTTCCCGACAGGGTATAGGTATAGAATATATTGGAGTGATCCGAAAGATAAAAAATATGATTTATCTATACTTGATTCGAATTATGACAACATTACGCCAGACAATATGTTTTATGATGAGTATAGGGGATATTGGTATGTAGATATCAATATCAATAGTTTGAATATAAGTAGACTTAATATTATGGTTGAACCCAATCATATAGAAACGGATGTTACGATATATGATATTTTTATTGAGAATATAAATGGGGAGGAGTATTATGTATTCTATGCGAATTGAATATTGGGAGGATATGTAAAAAGTAAGGCAAGCGGGGATGCTTGCCTTATCATTTTATTACAGTCGTGTATGGTTTTATGCTTTGATACTAACGGATTATCAGTTTTGAAGGGAATTTGTTTATGGCTCCCAGTCATCAGAGCGGAAAGGTATCAAAGGAAGATAGTTGCCTCCGTGAAGATTGCCGGGGAGGAAATCTTTCCATCCGTAACGTACTGCAATAGGTTCGGGTACCTCTTTGCTTGACACGACCATCTCATTTGTTTGCCAATGCAGCCATACCGAATCGGCAGGATGGAATACTTTGTCTGCCCCTGCCACTTCAAACCCTTCTATCTGATAGTTGCGGCATATCCAAAAGTCCGGGGCATCGATCGCCCCCCATGCGGCCCCGTCTTTGAAAGT
>JAIDJJ010000549.1 GCA_029052265.1 Muribaculaceae bacterium | reverse complement strand
TTTAATTGATTTTCAATAAAATAACATGTGTATAAATAAAATATTAATTCAAAACAATTTTAACTCTTATTAACATATATGAAGTCAAATTAATTAAAAATTTGTTATAAATTTGCAAGCGTAATGAAAACAGACATGTTAAGGCGAGATGTCAAAATCATGAGTGTTCTTCATACATTACCCTAAAGAAAGCGTCTTGATGAGAATCAGACACTTCCTTCCATGAAAAACAAACCGGAATAGTTTCTGGCAAAATTATTAGGCAACTAACCATTATTAACTAAATAACATTGATCCGATGAGAAAACTATTTTTCATTATGATGGCAGTGTTGGCATGTACGCTCGGTGCTTTCGCACAGACTAAAACGTACAAAGGCACCGTGGTGGATGCCTCCAACAATGAGCCTCTGATCGGCGCGACTGTCTCACCTATTGGTGGCGGACAGGGCACAGCCACTGACATTGACGGTAAGTTCTCTATCACCGTTCCGACATCTGTGAAGGTTGTTCGTGTCAGCTATGTTGGATACACTACTAAAGAAGTGGAGCTCAAAGAGGGTATGACAGTGCACCTCTCATCCACATCAACTGAACTCAACGACGTAGTGGTAGTCGCCTATGGTACAGCCACTAAAGAATCACTTACCGGTTCGGTCGCAATGGTAAACTCTGAAGAGATTGAAAGAAGACCGGTCAACAGCATTACTTCCGCTCTTGAAGGAAGTGCTCCCGGCGTACAGATCTCAAGCAGTACAGTTGCAGGTCCCGGCGGATCTCCTTCAATCCTTATCCGTGGTATCAACACAGTCAATGGCACAAATGCACCCGTATATGTACTTGACGGAGTGATATATAACGGATCAATTTCAGAAATAAATCCGGAAGACGTGGAATCAATGTCCGTGCTTAAAGACGCCGCTTCATGTGCTCTTTATGGTGCCAAAGGTGCAAACGGCGTGGTGCTAATCACTACTAAGAAAGCAAAAAACAAATCAAAAGTCAATGTGACATTGAAAGTAAACCAGGGTGTCTACGAAAGAGGTCTGCCGTTCTATGACCGTCTCGGCACAAACCAGTGGATGGAGACCACTCTTCTTTCTATGACCAACGGACAATATTCTCTCAATTCTAACGAACTTTCTTATAACGATGTCCGCAAGGCTCAGATTGAAAATTTCTTCGGCAACGCCAAGGTATGGAACGTATATGGTGACAACGCATCTGACAAGATCTTTAATGAGCAGGGACAGGTGGTATTAAACCCTCTCTCTCAATATAACGACCTTGACTGGTGGGACAGCTTCTCTCAGACAGGCTACCGTCAGGAATATAATGTCTCCATCGCCGGCGGAACTGACAAATTCAACGCATACGTATCTACCGGCTATCTCAAATCTCAGGGATACATTATCAACACTGATTTCGAGCGTTTCACAAACCGTATCAATATGAACGCGACTCCGGTGGATTATCTGCGTTTAGGCGTGAATGCCAACATCGGATACCAGAAGTCGCAGGATGATGACGTGGATTCCGACAACCTTGGCACTACCAACAACCCGTTCAACTATACATACCGCGCCCCGGTGTTCCCATATTATAATCATGATGTGAAAACCGGCGAGATCATTTATAATGAAAAGGGTGAAAAGGAATGGAACACAACCGCAGGTTATACCCCTTATGAAAGCAACATCGCTTACCTGACCCGTTCCAACGACAACAGATATGACAAACTCACGGCATCCCTATCGATGAATGCGGCGGTAATACTACCCTACGGATTTGAACTATCATTACGTGGCGACATGTATCGCGCGAAACAGACATACAACAGCTTCGGCAACCCATGGATCGGTTCTGCAAAAGGGTTCGGACGTCTGAGAGTGACTAACTACAATACCAAGACATACACTTTCATGCAGGCGCTCAACTGGAGCCACGACTATGGCAACCACCATATCGACGTGCTGCTCGACCATGAGAATTATTCTTATGACTACGGCTACAACTACGAGCAGGTGATGAACATGGTGTTTACCAACGGTCCCCGCGAGCTAACAAACTTCACTGACAACGAAAGCTACAGTGCATACCATATCCAGAGAACCACCGAATCTTATCTCGGACGCGTACGCTGGAATCTTGACCAGAAATATTTCGCAGAGGCTTCTATCCGTCGTGACGGCACATCCCGATTTGCGAAAGACTCCAGATGGGGTACTTTCTGGAGCGTTGGCGCAAGCTGGATTCTGAGCAAAGAGAAATTCATGCAGAATCTCGACTGGCTCAACAATCTTAAACTGCGTGCGGCATACGGAACTGTCGGACAGGACGCCGCTGCAAGTTCTTACGCTTACTGGTCGCTTTACGCCCAAAGAGCGGCACGTGTCGACAGCCAGCTTGTGATGTCGCCTTCTCAGCTCGGAAACGACAAGGCTAAATGGGAGAGCACAAACACTCTTGACGTGGCTTTGGAAGGAAACGTACTCAACAACAGACTCAGCTTCTCTATTGGCTACTTCCTAAAACAGAATGCTGACCTCCTCTACAATGTGACCCAGCCGATGTCGGCAGGCGGAACATGGTCCGGTTCAAGATGGACTATCCTCACCAACATCGGAACCATGCAGAATGTAGGATGGGAGCTTATGGTGAAAGGTGACGTGATCAGAACAAAGGATTTCACATGGGGTCTCAACGCGGATGCGTCTATCATCAAGAACAAACTTACCAAACTTCCCCCTTCAGGCAACCAGTGGACTTCAAACATCGCTCTTATCAAAGGAAAGAGCCGCTACGAATTTTACATGATCAACTGGGCAGGTGTCGACATGACTACCGGTCGTTCTCTCTACGAGATCAATCCTGACAGCCATACATTCGAATCGCTCAACGCAGAGACCGGCGAATGGGAATACGACCAGGCTCTATGGAATGCCAACCTTGAAGGTGCTGAGAAAAACAACGCTCTTGTAAAGATCGGCGACCGCTATTATACTACTCAGGAAACCTACGCTTCAAAGCACTTCCAGGGTTCTTCCCTCCCGACTATGTTCGGATCTTTCGGAACAAGCCTGCGCTGGAAAGATATCTCTCTTAACGCTGTATTCACTTACAGCCTCGGAGGAAAGGTGTTTGACAGCCAGTATCGTTCACTCATGAGCTACGGCGAAGGCAAGACCAGCGATTTCCACAAGGACATCCTCAACTCATGGACTGAGGCTCCCGCAGGAATCAATCCTGACGACCCCGCCTCTCGTATCAGCAAAGACATCAATCCTCAGATCAACACTCAATACTCCACTTACGACAACGCGAGCAGCAACCGCTGGCTGACCAACGCAAGCTACCTCCAGTTCAAAAACATTTCAGTGGCATATGATTTCCCGAAAGTCGTGACCGGACCGCTCAAGCTTCAGGGTCTCAACGTAGGCTTCACCGCTGAAAACCTTTTCACTGTGACAAAACGCAAAGGTATCAACCCGGCATACAACTATTCCGGCGGCCAGGGCAATTACTTCGTTGTTTCCCGCACATTCTCATTCTCTCTCACTGCTCGTTTCTAAATAATTCAAGCGACAATATTTATGAAAAAAAATATATTTATAAAATCATTCTCGGCATTGCTGACATCTACCGCCCTTATTGGGGGAATGACCTCATGTGGCGAAGACTATCTTGATAAAGCGCCGATCACTTCCACAAGTGCCGCCGACATCGCTTCTTCCATTGAAGGGGCAAGAGCGGCAAAGACCGGTCTTTGTCAGGGCATGTACCGCCAGTTCACCGGTTCGAATCTCAACGGCACAAATGGCGAACCATGGATGCAAAATTTCTATGGCGACATGTTGGGAGATTCTTTCCTTTGCAATCTCTATTGCGGACACGGCACTTCTGACACTTACGCCACATGGAAAACTCTCCGCCAGGAAACATACTGGGGAGCTCAGCAGATGTGGGTCTACTGCTACAATCTCATCAACTGGGCGAACATGATTGTCGAGAATATCGATAATCTTGATTCATACGACGGAGAGCGCGACTTCATCAAGGCTGTGGCACTCTCGATGCGTGCCCACGCATATACTCATCTTGTGCAATGCTACAGTCCGAACTGGGAGAACTCTGACAACGGAAATGTGAAAGGTATCATAATCCGCACTTCAAGTTCAACCGAATCTCTGCCGTTCGGGACAATGAATGATGCGCTCGACCTTATATATTCCGACCTTCAGACAGCTATCAAACTGTTTGACGAATGTGGATGGAAACGTTCTTTCATCTGGGAACCGGACGGTAAAGTGGCGAGAGGTCTTCTTGCACGCGCCGCGCTTATCAAGCACGACTACACTCTTGCACAGAAGATGGCGCATGAAGCGCGCGAAGGTTACCGTATCATGAGTGCCGACGAATATATGTCGGGATTCGTGGTTGCAAACGACGAATATATGTGGGCGACAATGTATGAGGCTCCCGCTCAGTCGATATATTATTACGCGCAAGGTTCATACAACGCTTGCAACGGCAGATACCAGGATTCATGGGGGTATACGGTCAATTCAATCGACTATATGCTCTATCGGAAATTCCCGATAACTGACATCCGCAAGAAGTTGTATATCACTCCGGAGTTCATGCAACTCAACAAAGAGCTTGCCGAGAAACATCAAGTTGCCGACTATGACTTCTGGAGCAGCGACAATATATATACCAACGGCATGCGCATCCAGATCAACCAGTCAAAGAAATCTCCGGGAATGAATGCCTTTGTCATCGCTTACGGCAAGAAGGAATTTGACAGGCTCACCCCGATCAACGACTTCCTGAGCGGCACCACTCCGGCTTATCAGAGTTCAGGCACGGAAATTATGTTCGGAACACAGTTCAAATTCTGGGGCAACCAGATCTACGGTATGAACCAGTGGCCATTCATGCGCGCATCTGAAATGGCATATACAGAAGCTGAATGTGCATACCGCAACGGTGACGAGGCCACCGCCCGCCAGATTCTAATCGACATCAACAAGGATCTCAGGGACCCGGAATTTACATGCACCGCTTCCGGCGAAGAACTTCTCAGAACGATCAAGGATTACCGTTCATTCGAACTTTGGGGTGAAGGACACAACTGGTTTGACCTCAAACGCTGGCACGATCCGATCAATCGCGTTGCCTGGGAAGCCGGAAATCCTGAATCAGGAAACCGTGGCACCGGGTTTGCCCAGAATTTCAGTCCTGACGATTTCTACGGCTGGGTTATCTGCGTTCCGAAGACTGAGTTTGACTACAACAAACTTGCGAACCGTAACGATCTGCCCGGCGGAAACAAGTAAACAATTCTTTACATACGTTCTGTGACAAACACAAACACATTTTGATTTTGGAAGGAGGTTGACGACGTCAGCCTCATTTTTATATTCTTTATACGCATGCCGTTTGTAAGATTCGATTTATT
>JAIDJJ010000548.1 GCA_029052265.1 Muribaculaceae bacterium | reverse complement strand
GGATTGGTGTAGGCAGGGGCATAATTGCCCCATTCCCCGTCTTTGTAGCCGCTGAGCAGAAATGCACCCGATGATATGTTTTGAAAATTGTAATCAAATCCAAAATTCTGTACCAGCAATCCCGCCCGGGGATGCCGCCTCATATCTGTGGATATAAAAGGAGCGGGAGCATTGGGTGATATGTAATCCCTGCTCAGGACAATACCGTCTGCGCTTATACGGGAACTTTTTATTCCCGTCCGCTGTCCGGCTTGCCATATTTCCGACAGATTATAAGACGACGCCTTAAGCCCCCTGTCTTCTTCCGGACGCGTTACCGTCGAGAACGTGCCGTCCGGGAGAAACTGATAAAGCAACCTGCCGGATGCCACGGTAACTCCATTCCGGTTATTCTCCACATTATAAAAAATATCTCTTACGGGATCGCCGGCAATTACGTCTGTTCCCGACACGCTCACTACCCTCAAAGAATGGGGAGAACCGCCGAAAGACAGCAGCAAAGCCTTGTCGGTGCCCAGTGAAGTCAACGAATACGGGCGGTCGTATTCCCCCACCGTTTCAAAATCTGCCAAAGACGATACCCGTTGCGAAGCCGGAGATGCCAGCAACCTGTTCCCGGTCAATGCCAACAGCATATCCCCCACACGAGCCACAGATAAAAGAGGTTCTCCGAATATCCTGCTCTCGGCAATCTCATGCTTGCTGTCGTTCAGGACTATATATCCGAACGCGGTGGCAAGATATATCCTCCCCGTTTCGGGAGAGAAATTGATCGAATTGACCGTTTTGGGATAGGAGATAGAGGCAAGACGGTAATCAGGGATGTTGACCACCTTTCCGCTGTCGTAGATCAGATCTATGTCGTAATTTGTATAGACTACAGTCATATACCCTCTCTCCGCGCAATAAGCCATTGTCATTACAGTATTGCACGACAAGATGTTGTCTGTCGACAATGATTGTATCTCTTCGCTTCCTTTGTCATATCTGAACAAAGAATGATGGTCGGGATACATGTCATTGACAGGCATGATCCTGCCGGTGAAATAGGTATAGTCCGGGGTCTCGACAACATGGAGAATCTCTCCGTCAAAATTGGGATGCATTCTCCATACAGAGGCGGCAGCCTGACTGAAAGAAACCGCCGAGAATATCGATAGCGCCGTCAGGAATTTCATTTCAGGAAACCAATGAGCTGGCGCATGGCGCGTCCACGGTGGGAGATTGCATTTTTGTCGTCAGAACTCATCTCTGCAAAAGCGAGCCCCGATTCGTCGGCTATAAATATCGGGTCATATCCGAACCCGGCGGTGCCATGAGGTTCCGTCGCGATCGTGCCTTCCACCTTGCCGGTGAAAAGGTGTTCTTCCCCATCTTTCGAAAGCGCGATCACTGTCACAAACCGTGCCTTTCGGTCAGCCACACCATTAAGTTTCTCCAGAAGCAAAGCCATATTGTCTTTAGCGTCACACTGCGGACCGGCAAACCGGGCGCTATATACTCCCGGCGCACCGTCAAGCGCGTCGACCATAAGCCCCGTGTCGTCGGCAAAGCAATCATATCCATATTTCTCTTTTACCCACCGTGCCTTGATAAGTGCGTTTCCTTCAAGCGTATCGGCAGTTTCAGGGATATCATCATGACAATTTATATCGGAAAGAGACAGTATGGATACTCTTCCTTCCGCAAGAGCGCGTGCCTCTTCAAGTTTGTGAAGATTGTTTGTAGCAAATACTATTTCCGGCAGTTGATTTTTCATAAAAAAAAAACGCACCGGCGGTGCGTTTTATTGTTTATTACATCAGGATACCCTTATGTTCAGATCACTATATTGACAATTTTGCCGGGAACCACGATGACACGCTTCGGGGTCTTGTCGCCAAGCCATTTCGCGGCGTCAGGAGCGGCAAGGGCGGCTGCCTCTACGTCAGACTTTGATGCATCGGCAGGAACATCGATCATATAGCGGGTCTTGCCATTGAAGCTGACCGGATATTTCACGCTGTCTTCTTTTAGGTTTGCCTCGTCATATTCGGGCCATTCGGCATCCACCACAGAACCTTCCTTGCCGAGTCCATGCCAGAACTCCTCGGCGATGTGAGGTGCGAACGGAGCAATCAGACGTGTGAAAATCTCCATTGCCTCCGGATTTGTAGATTTCTGTGCGGTAAGTTCATTGAGAGCAACCATGAAAGCAGACACGGAAGTGTTGAATGAGAAATTCTCTATGTCTGATGTCACTTTCTTGATAAGCTTGTGCATGGTCTTCAGCTCCTCCTTAGTCATAGGAGTCTTTGAATCCTTGTCGAGCTTGTTGAAATGCCCCCACAGTTTCTTCAGGAAGCGGTTCGCCCCGTCAATACCGTTGGTATCCCATGGCTTCGACTGCTCGATAGGTCCGAGGAACATTTCGTACAGGCGCAGAGTATCTGCACCATAACGGTCAACGATGTCATCCGGATTAACGACATTATACATTGACTTGGACATCTTTTCGACAGCATATCCACAGTTATACTTCCCGTCTTCAAGGATAAACTCAGCATCGGCAAACTCCGGACGCCACTGACGGAAACGGTCAATGTCGAGCACATCATTGCTGACCATGCTGATATCCACGCGGATGGGAGCCGCGTCATATTGGTCTTTCAGCCCTTTGCTTACAAATGTGTTTGTATCTTTGATACGATACACGAAGTTGCTCCTGCCCTGGATCATACCCTGGTTAACAAGCTTCTTGAACGGCTCCGGTTCAACCACCATTCCGAGGTCGAATAGGAACTTGTTCCAGAATCGTGAATAGATAAGGTGACCGGTGGCATGTTCCGCACCTCCAACATAAAGGTCGACATTACGCCAATATTCATCAGCCTCCTTGCTTACCAGCGCGTTTCCGTTGCGGGGATCCATATAGCGGAGATAGTATGCGCTCGACCCCGCGAAACCGGGCATTGTGCAAAGTTCAATGGGATAACCTTCGGGAGTCTTCCAGTTTTTGGCGCGACCCAACGGGGGTTCTCCGGTAGCTGTGGGAAGATAGGCATCCACCTCGGGAAGCATGAGAGGAAGTGCGCTCTCATCCATCACATGTGCGATCCCATCCTTATAATATACGGGGAACGGCTCGCCCCAATAACGCTGGCGCGAGAAGATAGCGTCGCGGAGGCGATAGTTCACCTTCACCCTGCCGATACCCGCTTCTTCAATAAATGTCTTTGTCTTGGCTATCGCTTCCTTCACTTCAAGCCCGTTGAGATCAAGTCTGTCGTTTGCTGAGTTGATCATCTTTCCTTCCTTGGCATCGAAGCTTTCCTCGCTTACGTCAGCACCCTCTATAAGCGGAATTACCGGAAGATCGAAATGACGCGCGAAAGCGTAGTCGCGAGAGTCATGGGCAGGCACAGCCATAATGGCGCCTGTGCCATAACCGGCAAGCACATAGTCGCTGACCCAGATGGGAATTTCCTTGCCGGAAATCGGGTTTACGGCATATGCACCTGTAAACACGCCGGAAACTTTCTTCTCTATCTGACGTTCGCGTTCTGTCTTGTGGCTTACCTCTGAAAGATATTTGTCGACCGCCTCCTTTTGTTCTGCAGTGACAACCATATCCACATATTTGGATTCCGGGGCAAGCACCATGAATGTCACGCCGAAGCTTGTGTCTGCACGGGTGGTGAATATCTCAAGATCAAAATCCTTTCCTGCCACCGGGAAACGCATCTCGGCACCTTCGCTCCTGCCTATCCAGTTTCGCTGGGTCTCTTTCAGGGAGTCGCTCCACTGCAGCCCGTCAAGGTCTGCAAGCAGACGGGGAGCGTAGGCTGATACGCGGAGACACCATTGGTTCATCACCTTTTGCTCAACGGGATGACCGCCACGGACGCTGACCCCCTCAGTGACCTCATCGTTTGCGAGAACCGTGCCGAGTGCCTCACACCAGTTCACCATTGTCTCGCCCTGATAAGCTATCCTATAGTTCATCAAGACCTCCGCTTTCTCCTTTTCAGAATAAGCTTTCCACTCTTCTGCCGCAAACTTGAGATTCTTGGAGCAGGCGGCATGCACACCCTCTGTACCCTGTTTTTCAAAATGTGCAACAAGGTTTTCTATCGGCATAGCCTTGTCGGCATCAAGGTCATAGTAGGAATTGAACATGCGTATAAACGCCCACTGTGTCCATTTGTAATATTCAGGATCACATGTGCGGATCTCGCGGCTCCAGTCGAAAGAGAAACCTATCTTGTCAAGCTGCTCGCGATAGCGTGCTATGTTGGCGACGGTGGTCTTCTCCGGGTGTTGACCGGTCTGGATGGCATATTGTTCCGCAGGGAGTCCGTAGGCGTCATAACCCATGGGGTGAAGCACATTGAATCCCTGTTGACGTTTGAAGCGTGAATAGATGTCGCTTGCTATATATCCGAGAGGATGACCTACGTGCAATCCTGCCCCCGACGGATAGGGAAACATGTCAAGCACATAGAATTTTTTCTTTCCGGGCTTTTCTACGGCACGATAAATCTCGTTTTCGCGCCAATACTGCTGCCAGCGTTGTTCGATTTCGCGGTGGTTATATTCCATTGTTTTGCGGTTGTTATCAGTCTACTGCAATTCTGTTGTTATCAGACTGCAAAGTTAACAAATTCCGCTATCAGTTCAAAATAATAGGATTAACTTCATGACAAACCTCGCTTCAAATGTGACTAAAACTTCAAATGTGACTAAAACTTCAAATGTGACTAAAGGATGACTCCTCCCAAAATTAACAAAGTTTTTTCTATCGGAAAAATTTGATAACTTTGCAGTCGTAACCTAATCGCGCCTAAGGCGCCATTATTATGTCGACTAATACAACAGATAACGCACGCAAGGTGACCACGCGCCGCCTTATCGAGATGAAGCAACGCGGTGAGAAAATCTCAATGCTTACAGCTTATGATTATTCCTCTGCGAAAATACTTGATGAAGCCGGTATCGATGTGCTTCTTGTAGGAGACTCCGCATCTAATGTGATGGCTGGAAATTTCACAACTCTCCCGATGACCCTCGACCAGATGATCTATCATGCCAAATCCGTGATCAAGGGCACTAAACGGGCTTTGGTTGTCGCAGACATGCCTTTCGGAACTTATCAGGGAAACCCTATGGAAGCGCTTGCCTCGGCTATCAGGATTATGAAGGAAAGCCACGCAGAAGCCGTGAAAATGGAGGGGGGATCTGAAATAAAGGAATCGATCGAAAGGATTCTATCCGCCGGTATCCCGGTAATGGGGCATCTCGGTCTCACTCCCCAAAGCATCAATAAATTCGGCACTTACAATGTGCGTGCCCGCGAGGAGCAGGAAGCTCAAAAACTTATCGACGATGCCAAAATGCTCGACGAGATCGGATGTTTCGGAATTGTGATAGAGAAAGTCCCCGCCGACCTTGCCGCAAGAGTGGCTAAAGAGGTAAGCATACCGATCATCGGCATCGGTGCCGGAGGCGGTGTTGACGGACAGGTGCTCGTAATGCACGACATGCTTGGGATAAATAAAGATTTTTCACCCCGTTTCCTGAGAAGATATGCCAACCTTGCAGACATCATGACAGACGCAGTACAGAATTACATTGCAGATGTGAAAAGCGGCGATTTCCCTACAGAAAAGGAATCATACTGAAAATTAATCCCGATAATTCTTCCCCATAATGCCATGAAGAGATGCATTATGGGGATATTTTTTTTTAACGCAATTATGAAACATAAGGGCAGAATATATATCAACAAAGGTGAATAAATGCTTAAAAACAAAAAATAGCTTTTTTCTGACTTTTATACAATTCCAGATTCAACAATTTATATCATAAAGTGTTTTTATATCAGATGATAAGATCATCCGGGATTATAAGGACGCATCACCATTAATAGCAATGTCATCAGCAATGATCTCTATTGTTGTCAATGAACGCAGTTTTATTCCCAAATTATAAACAACACCTTAATTATTATTAACTATGATTGATCCCAATTATCGTCAGGGCGATATTAAAAGCGAAGCTTTCGGACAAGATGCTATGTTGCAACCCGCCCCGGTAGAAAAAATTCCCGACGGTCCCACCACTCCTCAGGTAGCTTACCAGATGGTGAAAGACGAGACGTTTGCCCAGACTCAACCACGACTTAACCTTGCCACATTTGTCACCACATATATGGATGACTATGCCACAAAGCTGATGAACGAGGCTATCAATATCAATTATATTGACGAGACGGAATACCCCCGTGTGGCAGTTATGTGTCAGAAATGTATCAACATTGTCGCAAATCTCTGGAACTCTCCCGAACAGAAAAAATGGAAGACAGGCGCACTTGCAATCGGTTCTTCTGAAGCCTGTATGCTCGGGGGTATCGCTGCATGGAAGCGTTGGATAGAACGACGCAAGAAAGCCGGAAAGCCTTACGACAAACCTAATTTTGTAATTTCTTCCGGCTATCAGGTGGTATGGGAGAAGTTTGCCACTTTGTGGAATATCGAAATGCGTCAGGTGCCTCTGTCTAAAGAGCACACAACTCTCGACATAGACCAGGCTATCAAGATGTGTGACGAAAACACGTTTGCCGTAGTCGCCATTCAGGGTGTGACATGGACCGGTCTTAACGATGATGTGGAAGCTCTCGACGCCGCTCTTGACAAATATAATGCCGAGACAGGCAATGAGGTGTGCATACATATAGACGCTGCAACCGGCGGCTTTATCCTTCCGTTCCTTTTCCCGGAAAAGAAGTGGGACTTCCGGTTGAAATGGGTGCTCTCTATCAGCACTTCAGGGCATAAGTTCGGTCTTGTATATCCGGGTCTCGGATGGGTGGTCTGGAAAGACAAACAGTACCTCCCCGCCGATATGTCGTTCACTGTCGACTATCTTGGGGCAGAAGTCACTCAGGTCGGCTTGAACTACTCCCGTCCGGCTGCCCAGATTCTCGGTCAGTACTATCAGTTCATCCGTATGGGATTCGAAGGCTACAAGAATGTGCAGTACAACTCTTTGCAAATCGCAAAATATCTCCACGCACAGCTTTCAGCCATGCCGGAATTTGTGCCGTACTCCGAAGATGTGCCCAATCCTATCGTGACATGGCTTATGAAGCCTGAAGTGCAGAAAGATGCAAAATGGACACTATATGACCTCCAGGACAAACTTGCCCAGCACGGATGGATGGTGCCCGCATACGCAATGCCTGTAAATATCGAAGACATGGTTGTGATGCGTGTGCTTTGCAAGCAGGGATTCAGCCGCGACATGTGCGACGAACTTCTCCACGATATCAAGGCGGCTATCGCCGAGCTTAACGCTCTCGAATATCCGACCACCACACGTATCGCAATGGAAAAGAACATTCCACTTGCAACAAAATCTTTCAACCACATAGGGAGATAAGCCGGCATTGAGCCCCGGTATTCACCGTGGCGATTACAGTTGAATTATCAAAATCTTTACGGATGGCGGCAGATGGAATGTCGGTTACATACCCCCATCTGCCGCCTTCCTCAATTTTATCCCACCAGGAATTATTTTCACCCGGATATCCGGACAGATATCTGATTCCGTTTTTATATTCTTAATTAATTATGGAAAGAAAAATAACTTTATCCCAGATTGAAAAAGCGGCTCAAGAGGCGTATGAGGAGTCAAAGAATGTAAAGGGTGGCGTCAACGCACACTATATCCCGTATCTCGCAAACATAAACCCTGACCTTTTTGGATTAAGCGTCACTCTTGCCGACGGGACCTCTTTCAATTTCGGAGACACTCAATACAAATTCGGCATAGAGTCTGTTTCAAAGGTACCGACTGCTGTCCTTGCCATGATACAGCACACACCTGCCGGGGTGTTGCGTCAGATCGGGGCGGATGCCACAGGATTACCTTTCAATTCTATATTCGCCATACTCCTTGAAAACGACCATCCGTCTACCCCGCTCGTAAATGCCGGAGCGATCACGGCTTGTTCGATGATCGCGCCCCAAGGCGACCCCGCAGAAAAATGGAAAGCGATAACTGACAACATCGCAAACCTTTGCGGGTCGGCTCCCGTGCTACTTGACGAACTCTATGAGAGCGAGACCGCAACAAATTTCAACAACCGTGCCATTTCATGGCTCTTGAAAAACTACGGCAGGATATACGATGAAGTGGATATGAGCCTTGACCTATACACCCGCCAATGCTCTCTCGGAATCACATCTTCGCAACTTGCCATCATGGGCGCGACGCTCGCCAACGGCGGGGTAAATCCTGTTTCCGGCAAACAGGTATGTGACAAAGAGATCGCATCAAAAACCGTCACCCTGATCGCATCTGTCGGTTTCTATCAGCACACCGGAGACTGGCTATATACTTCCGGCATTCCGGCAAAAACAGGTGTCGGTGGCGGAGTGATGGGAGTCATGCCAGGACTGTTCGGCATAGCCGCGTTCGCACCTCCGCTCGACGATGCGGGCAACTCCGTGAAGGCACAGACCGCCATCAAAAAATTTATGCAGAAACTTGAGCTTGGGATATTCTCCGGCGATAAAGTATCCATTGTGGCGGAATGACATTATTCCGCCTTACCCTCCTCCCGGGGAGGTTTCTCTCAAATCATATTCAACCTTAATCAAACATTTACTATTATGGCAAATTCTTCCGTACAAACAAAAGCGACGGTGAAGCAAGCCGCCAAAATGGGGGTTTTCACCCTTATTATAATGAATATCGTCGCGGTAGTTTCGCTCCGCGGACTCCCCGCAGAGGCAGAATATGGCGTAAGCTCCGCATTTTATTATATCCTTGCGGCATTGGTGTTTCTTGTGCCGGTGTCGCTCGTGGCAGCCGAGCTTGCAGCAATGTTCCCCTACCAGCAGGGCGGTATGTTCCGCTGGATAGGTGAGGCATTCGGCGACAAACCAGGATTTCTCGGCATATGGCTGCAATGGATAGAAAGTACAATCTGGTACCCTACCGTGCTTACCTTCGGTGCGGTGTCGCTCGCATTTATCGGCATGGACCATATTTACGACACACATCTCGCCGCCAATAAACTATACACCATCGCTGTGGTCCTTGCCATATATTGGCTCGCCACATTCATTTCTATGAAAGGTATGGGCTGGGTCGGAAAGGTTTCGAAAATCGGCGGTCTTGTCGGCACCATCATCCCTGTGGGGATTATAGTTGTCTGCGCCGTTGTCTATCTTGCCACCGGTGGCAAGTCGCAGATGGACTGGCATGGCAGCTTCATACCTGATTTCTCAAATTTCAACAATATCGTTCTTGCAGTGTCAATTTTCCTTTTCTATGCAGGCATGGAAATGAGCGGTGTGCACGTCAGGGAAATTAAAAACCCGACAGTCAACTATCCGAAGGCGGTGATCATCGGAGCGATAGCCACTGTGGCGATATTCATCTTAGGCACATACGCGCTTGGAGTGATTATACCGGCGAAGGATATCAACCTTGTGCAGAGCCTTCTCGTGGGATTTGACAACTACTTCAGCGCACTCCATATCAAATGGCTGTCGCCAATCATTGCAATTGCCCTCGCGTTTGGTGTTCTGGCAGGAGTGCTTACCTGGGTTGCCGGTCCGTCAAAAGGTGTGTTTGCCGTAGGTCAGGCAGGCTATCTCCCCAAATTCTTCCAGAAGACCAACAAGAGCGGTGTTCAGAAGAACATTCTTTATGTGCAGGGCGGAGTGGTCACAGTGCTCGCTTTCCTTATGGTGGTGATGCCGTCTGTAGAGAGTTTCTATCAGATTTTGTCGCAGCTTACCTGTATCCTTTATCTTATTGCCTATCTGTTGATGTTTGCATCAGCAATCCGTCTGCGCTACAACATGAAAGACGCACCTCGTCCTTACCGTCTCGGCAAGACAGGCAACGGAGTGATGTGGCTGATTGCCGGTGTCGGGTTCATCGGGTCTCTGACCGCATTTATTTTCAGCTTCTTCCCTCCCAGCCAGATTGAGATGGGATCGAACGCAATATGGTTTACAGTCCTGATCCTTGGTACTGTCGTCTTTGTGGTACTTCCATTTATTATCTTAAGATTCAAGAAAGATTCCTGGAACTCCATGGGTACGGATTTTGTTCCGTTCCACTGGGATAATTCACCCGGAGCCGCTGCTATCCGCCAGAAAGCCGCCGAGGAATTTGCTGCAGAAAACGCTGCAGAAGCTCCTCTGCACGCAAATGCACTGCTTTCTCACGCCACTTCAATCAACAAGCCGGAGGCTAAACCACAGGGCAACAACCCCGGCAATCCCGGACAATAATTATTATTTATGATATGGAAGCCCGGAATGCCCCGGGCTTTCATATTCATTATATTTTTTCCAATAAAGTCGGTTCCGGCTTCCACAAAACTTAATCATATGATAAAGACAGGCAAAACCCCTATTACGGTGATGACCTTTTGCGCCATCATGTCGATCTCGCTTGTCGTAAACCTTCCGGGACTTGCGATAACCCCCATGTTAGGGACTCTCCACAAAGTTTTTCCAGGCACGACGCAAATCGAAGACCAGCTGCTCACGGTGCTTCCGAATCTATTGATCATCCCATTCGTGCTCCTTTCCGGCAAACTCTCGCTTGCTCGCCACAAGACAAGAATCGTTGTGGCGGCGTTGATTCTATTCTGCATCAGCGCAATTGCATATCTGTTTGCAAAAAGCATGGGGCAGCTCATCATTATAAGTTGCCTCATCGGATGCGGAGCCGGGCTTCTCATCCCTTTTTCTACCGGACTTATTGCCGATACTTTCTGCGGATCATACCGGCTTAAGGAAATGGGAATACAGTCGGGAATATCCAACACCACTGTGATGGTCGCCACTTTTGCAGTTGGCTGGCTCTGCCACGGAAACTGGC
Organism: Muribaculaceae bacterium; assembly: GCA_029052265.1. Classification (GTDB taxonomy): domain Bacteria; phylum Bacteroidota; class Bacteroidia; order Bacteroidales; family Muribaculaceae; genus Lepagella. The sequence goes on along the minus strand of JAIDJJ010000548.1, from coordinate 9,337 downwards.
ATCTACCGTTTGCCGTATATCTTGTAGGGTTGATACCTCTTGCTCTCTCTTTCTGGCTGAAAGACCTCCCGAAACAAGACCTTTACCAAACCGCAGCCCCGGACAATGGATGCGGTGAATCCGGGCAATGTGCCGCTCCCGACGTGGCTACGCCTGAGGCGCACATTGGCTCAATCCCCGAACATCCCAAAATTAAAGACGGATTCTATATCGGCAGGATAGCAGCTTTGATCGGCGTGTATTTCTTCATCACTTTCGCAACGATAAGCATATCTTATTATTGCCCATATCTCATTGAAAAGGAAGGATGGAGCGATTCGCTTACCGGAACAATCACGGCGATATATTTCCTCTTCATATTCCTCCCGGGGTATACGCTGACTTGGTTCGTGAAATATCTTAAAAAGAACTGTTTCCTGTATTCCGTCATATGTATGACTGTCGGTCTCGGATTGTTTGCGTTCATACCCAATGACTGGACACTATGCATCGGGGCAGCACTTGCAGGACTCGGATATGGAATATGCCAGCCTATACTATACGACAAGGCAAGCCTCGCTGTAGCTTCCGAAAACAAAGCCACCCTGTCGCTGGCGTTTGTGCTGTCGGCAAACTACCTCGCCATTGTGCTTGCTCCATTCATCATTGACTTTTTCAGGATGATTTTCAATGCGGGGAAAGTCACCGGATTCGCTTTTATCGTATGTTTTGTTCTGCTTGTGGCTTTTACAGTATTGACATGGGCAAAACGCGACAGCTTTGCATTCTCTGTAAAAAACGAAACTTCAAACAAATAACTTATTCATATGAAAAACACTTATATCTTAGGCGCCTCATTGCTCATCTCGGGAACCATCTTTCCGTTGCAGACATCGGCACAGTCTACAGGATCGGCTAATGGTGAAGATATCTCGGTCAGAATAGTGGAATATAAAGATTCTACCGACACCTACATAACCCTGCATGAAAACGCGCCGAAAATCAAAGGCACTCCGGACGTGCCTCGGTTTGCAGTCCACGGTAAAGAAGGGAAATATTATATGGGCATCGGTGCCAACATCAAGGCAGTTGCCCTGTATGATTTCGGCAGCCCGTTGACAAATGATAATCTTTTTGTAACATCCGCCATCCCAATGAACACCCCTCCCGGCAACGGCGGTCAGTTCAGGTTCAGTGCCCAGCAAAGCAATATCTATCTGAACGTAGTGGCGCTTCCGGGGACAAAAAACCAGTTGGGAGCCTACGTGTCGATTAATTTCTTAGGTTCAGGATATGCCCCGAGCCTGCAGTTGGCTTACCTTAAATACCGTGGCTTCACAGCCGGCTACAACTACTCCCTCTTCACTGATGCGTCGGCTTCGCCTGCGACTATAGATTACGAAGGACCTAACGCGTTCTCTTGCCAGATACACGGCAACATATATTATGAACACCCCTTCGGAACGAAAAAGGAATGGAAAGCCGGTATCGGCATCGACATGCCGGCAAACTCCTTTACCAATGCCACCCACACTTCTACCGTGACACAAAGGGTGCCGGATATCCCGTTCTATATCCAGCGTTCATGGGCTGATGGAAAAGGTTGGCTGAGGTTGTCCGGAATTGTGCGCAACCTGTATTACCGTAATGAAACCGCACAAAAGAACGTCGACCGGGTCGGCTGGGGCATAAAGGCAAGCGGCATGACTCCCATAGCAGGCGGACTCACTGCTTATTATCAGGCTGTATACGGGAAAGGGATAGCAAGCTATATCCAGGACCTCGGAGGAACCGGCATGGATCTTATGCCTGACCCGGACAATGCTTCGCGCCTCAATGCCGTAAAAGCGTGGGGTGCATTCGGAGCGCTGCAATACAACTTCTCCCCTACCGTGTTTTGCACCGCAATCTACAGCCATGTACGCACTTACGCTAATTCGTATGCAGACTCTTCCGTACCCTGGAAAACCGGATACAAGTACGCACAGTATGTGCTCGGGAATATATTCTGGCAGGTAAACCCTATCGTACAGGTCGGTCTTGAATACATCTATGGCAGACGCGTGGACTTCGACCGCTCGCAGGCACACGACAACCGTCTGCAGGCGATGCTTCAGGTCAGCTTTTAATGAATGCATAATTCATAATGCATAATGCATAATTCATAATTCATAATGCATAATGCATAATCGGGGGCGTCTCGGAAAGAGCGCCCCTCTCCTGTTTATGCAGGAAAACTATTCAAAAAATTTAAGATTGTTTTTATCAATTCTTTCAGAAAAAACGTTATTCAAGAAAAATATTTATAAATGTCAACCAAAACTACTCCTGTATTGCTGCTGACCGGGTATCTCGGAAGTGGCAAGACCACTCTTCTCAATAGAATCCTCTCTAACAAAAAAGGCATAAAATTCGCTGTCATAGTCAATGATATAGGGGAAGTGAATATCGATGCCCAACTAATAGCGAAAGGCGGGATTGTAGGGAATGACGACGACAGCCTTGTGGCGCTTCAGAACGGCTGCATCTGCTGCACCCTGAAAATGGATCTCATGCAACAGCTATCCGACCTTATGAGCGGAGGCTTCGATTATATCGTTATCGAGGCAAGCGGCATTTGCGAGCCGGAACCGATAGCGCAGACAATATGCTCCATGCCGGGAATGGCTCCGCAACTTTGCCGTAAAGGCGTTCCTGTGCTCGACTGCATTGTCACAGTTGTGGATGCGCTGCGTCTTAAAAGTGAATTTGCATCCGGCGACCGTTTGACTTCCACAAAAATAGGCGAAGAGGATATAGAAAATCTGGTGATACAGCAAATTGAGTTCTGCAATATCATCGTTCTCAACAAGATTTCGGAAGTGACCGAGCAAGAGGCGCGCCACATAAAGGAGGTGATACGCGCACTCCAGCCTAAAGCTGAAATAATAGAGGCTGACTATTGTGATTTCGATCTTGACAAACTGCTTAACACAGGTCTTTTCAATTTTGAAAAAACTGTGACAGCCGCCACTTGGATTCAGGAAATAGAGAAGCCTCTTGAAGAGATTGAAAAGGAAGAAGATCACCTTCACCATGAACACCATCATGAGCATGACCATGAACATGACCATGAACACCATCATGACCATGAACACCATCATGACCATGAGGAGGAAGACGACCATTCTCATTGCGATCATGAGCATGGAGTGTGCCACTGTCATCACCACCATCATCACGACGGTGAGGGGGAAGCTGAGGAATACGGCATCGGCACATTTGTATATTACCGTCGTAAACCGTTTGATCTTAACAAGTTCGACTGGTTTGTTGCAAAAAAATGGCCAAAGAATATTATCCGCGCAAAAGGAATCTGCTATTTCAACGACAACACCGACATGTCTTATCTCTTTGAACAAGCCGGCGTTCAGAAAAAACTTACTGAGGCAGGACAATGGTATGCCACTGCTCCGGAAGATGAACTGCAGAGAATGCTCGCCACGGAACCCGGACTTATGCGTGACTGGGATCCTGAATATGGCGACCGAATGCAAAAAATCGTATTCATAGGACAGAGGCTTGATAGAAAAGCAATAACCGAGGCTCTTGACGAATGTCTTGACTAATAAAACATGTCCGGATTCCGGCATTGATATCTGCATACCGAATCCGGACATATTTTATTCTGCTACTCTGGTGAATCCATTCCAGGAATCACACTCCGGCACAATCGCATTGCTGGAAGAATGCAGTTAATAGCGCGGTCCTTAAAATTTCAAAGTCGTAGGGAGGAATCTCATGCTTGGAGTGATTTTTTTGCACTTACTGAATTCAGCCTTTCAATTATCAAGGATCAAAGTCGGAAACAGATTCAAGTTCCAAGAGAGAGATTTTCTTTTCCACACCTCCTGCATAACTTCCAGGAGTGCCGTCGGAAGCGACAACCCTATGACACGGCACTATCACAGCCACAGGGTTCGCCCCGCATGCCTGCGCTTCCCGTTATCGACAGAAATGAAAACCCTATTAACACATAGGTTTAAAAATTTAGACACCATAATCAAAAAATCTCCTAAAGATAGGTCTTAATCTCTAAAAGCAAATAGAAGCGGTCGAATACAGCCATAAACAATTTACTAACAAGCCATTAAACCAGACAATAATATATAGGGCGCCTCAAAAGTTTTATCAACTTTTGAGGCGCCCTATAATTCAATCTTCAAGTTCATTAATAGTCATTACCGAGAGTCCAGTTGGGATCTTCTTGAGAAATGACTTTATTATTGTAGTTTGTTTCCATTGTCGGTATATTTTTGGTCCAGTTATTTTTATCTGAAGGACCGAAGTTTCCGCCTGTCTTGTTATTGGTGCCGTCTCCACAGAAATAGGATGCCCAGCTTCCACCTTCCGCCCATGTCTTGCGAACCATGTCCACACCCCAGCGTTTAAGGTCAAACCAGCTGTGACCTTCTGACCAAAGGTCAAATTTTCTATAAGCCACAAGTTCATTCCAAAGGTCTTCTCCGGTTTTAGTGCAGTTGTAACCTTCCTGATATGGCTGGGTAGCCTCATTGAGAAGTTCGCGCACCGCCGCCTCATTGCCGAGCCTATATTGCGCCTCTGCCTCGTTGTACAACATTTCAGCTACACGGAATATTGGAATGCAACCGTCGCCCACACCGGATTTCACTATGAATTTAGCACCAATGTAATATCCAATTTTGGTGGTTCCATAAAGCCTACCTGTTTTAACAAATTCATTCTGTACTCTCTGGAAGAATCTGCCTTTCGTAACCGCTCCTGAACCATTGGTCGTATTGCCTATCGCCTCGTAGCCGCCAGCATCTTCAATTTCTTCAGCGGTGGGGACAGCATAGATCTCAAGCCGCCTGTCGCTCGGATCTATCTGGTCGACAATCTGCTTGGAGATTAGGGGCGGATTTGTTCTTGATGCGGAGCCTGCGCAGCTTCCGCTCATATAGTTATAGAAACTATAATAATAGATTGGCTGCGTATCGTCTTCAAACACTTCCCAGATCCATTCCTTGTTGGCTGTATTGAAACCTGCTTTATACTCTTCCGGACCCATTATGCTGTAATCTTTGCGAGCCTCTTGAGAATTAGGAATAACAGTGTTCCAGTCATTCCTTATCAGGGCTGCACGGGAATATACTGCATGAGCGACATCCGAGTTTGTAAGCCAACGCATATCAATGTCAGAGCTTCTGTCGTCTCCACAAGTCTCAAACAACTCGATAGCTTCATCAAGATCCTTGTATACCTGATCGAGCACAAGCTTTAGCGATGCACACTCCTTCGGATCGTTTGAAGTGTCGATACGCAACACCACCCCACGGCTCTCTCCGTTACGGTCTGTCCAGCGGCGGCTGTAGATCTGACTGAGCATTGTGTAGGAATATGCACGTATCGTCAATGCCTGGGCTTTGATAAAATCCCACTGCCTTTGCAAACCTACGGATGGAAATTCCGATGGTATGTTGTCCAAAATCTGATTTGCATTGCCTATCAAACGATAGTAATAATACCATGCGATATCTATATTGTTATTGTTGCTTTGCATATAATTGCTCTTGATGATGTTTTGCCATCCTGAATATGCAAGCTTCTGCATGCCATCGCCCGGAAATTCTCCTATATATGCGTAGACTGTGCCTTCCCCATTGAAACCTTGGTTACTGAGGTATTGTTTAGACATAAGTCTGCCTAAACCATTCACTGCAAATTGTGCCGACTCGGGAGTATCAAACAGAATCTCCTTGGTGGTCGAAGACTGAGGCGAAGTTTCAAGGTAATTGTCGCTACATGAGTTGAAACCTGCGATGATTGAGGCACATAATGTATATTTCAATATTTTGTTCATGATTGATAAGCCATTGTTAGATATTGACATTAAGACCAAATGTATAGACGCGTGCTGGAACGAGATAGTTGCTCTGTCCTCCTGAAATTGACATCATGGGGTTCATACCTGTTCTAGATCCCCAGATATGGAGGTTTTCTGCAGAGAAGCTGATCTGAACCTTTGAGAGTCCCCACTGACTTGTAAGCTTGGTCGGGATAGTATATGAAAGATTCAGGTTCTTGAAGCATAGATAATCCCTGCTAATGAGCCAACGGTCGCTCGCGGCGTTGTTGTCGGTACTGAGCAAATAATTGATTTGCGGATTTATGTTGCGATTTATTCTGTCGGGAGAATCTGCTGTCATACCCTCGGGCACTCCATTCCATGAATTGAGTACGTCAACATGATAGTTGGATGGTGTGTTGCCGGACGACATGAGCGATGAATAGACGCTGTCATAAATCTTTCCTCCGAGAGAATATGAGAACATGGCGCTGAGCTGGAACCCTTTCCAACCGATATTACCTGAGAAAGAACCGTAAAGATTTGGAAGGGCGCTCCCGTTCCATTTTTTCTGCGCGTATGTAGTCTTCGATACATAGTATTTACCGTTGATCTCCTTATAGTTTGATGATGCGAGCTCGGTGGAAACTCTTATCGGATTGCCGTCAGAGCCAAGCACTGCCTTGCCATTTTCATCTACTTCATAAGCACCACCGATTATGGTGCCGTCTGCCTTTTTGATATGATAATCCACAAGGTTTGCCTCATAAAGTGAATTGCCATCCATCATGTCAACGCCTGCCCAATGATAGGTGTACCATTCATAACGGCTCTTCCCTTCAGTTATAAACTGAGATCCGCTTGCGATGCCTGTAGGGGGCTGCATAGAGGGATCGACTGCGAGTTTACCGACCTTCTTGTTCTGCTCCGGAAGAGACACAATCTTGTTCTGGATATAAGTGAGGTTTGCTCCGATGTTGACTTTCCAGTCTTTTGTTTTCACGATATCAAAGTCCGTGCTGATTTCCAAACCACGGTTTGAGATAGTACCGAGATTTTGCGTTGTGGTGGCAATCGCGCTTTCCGTACTCGTAGGACCGGAAGATACAGGATAGTAGACTGAGAATATCAGATCCTTGTTTCTCTTGTCGAAGTATTCCAAAGTAAGGTTCCATCTGTTGAACATTCTTGTCTCCAATGCTATGCCCCATGATTCCGAAGTCTCCCATTGCAAGTCTTCCGCAGCATTCTGACTTAGATAGTATGCCGGAATTGATGCGTTAGTATCGGCGGTAAACAACGAATAGTATGCATAATAGCTTGATCCGGCATCATTGCCGACCTGCCCCCAGTCGGCACGCAGTTTACCATTGTTCAACCATTTCACATCCTCCATAAACGCTTCATTTGAGAAGATCCAGTTAGCTCCTACGCTTCCAAATGTACCCCAGCGTGATTTTTTCGCAAAACGGGATGTGCCGTCACGGCGTACAGACGCCTCAAGGTTATAGGTGTCTTTGAAATTCCACATCACGCGACCAAGATACGATTCGGTACGGTAGGTTGACCTGTAACCGTCGATAGAATTCATCACGGAGAAATTGGAGAGAGCCTTGAGATTGGCAAACGCTTCGTTATCCTTTACTACATATGTATAATCATAAAGGTATGAATAGTTCTCATGTCCCAGAAGCACCTGGATATTGTGCTCGCCATAAGTTTTGTTCCAGTTGAGCTGTTGCTGGAATGTATAGTTCTTATAATTATATGTGGTCTTGGAAAGTGAACCGTGGCGTGCCTCGGAGTCGCCTATGAGAGCTGAACCATATTTTGAAAACTCTGAATTACGGGTGTTCAAGTTCCCTTTTAAAGTGGCGGTGAAACCGTAAGGAAGTAAGAAATCCACATAACCTATCGCATTCATGGTGTTGCGGACCGTGTTGCCCCGGTTGACTTCACTCTCAAGGATAATATTACGGTTTGTATTCTGATTACGCGTGTTGACATCTATTTTATTACCTTCGGCATCATAAATAGTATAATAACCCTTGTCATAGGTTCTGTTGCCTTTTTCATCAAGAATCCAGTCGCCCACTGTCGCCTGAACAGGCACTCCGTTAGCGTCATACACAGTTCCTGAATCGGCATAATGTGCATGCACGGGATATATGGGCGCTATATAACGGCAGAAATAGAACGGGTTGTTGAAAGAGGAAGACCCATCGCCTACACCGTTTGAGGTGTTTTGATATTTCTGATGGCTGACACCGACATTCAAGCCGCTGCGTATCCACCTTGCAGGAGTAATGTTAATTGATGCACGTCCGGTGATACGGTCAAAATTACTGTCTTTCATATAGCCCTCTTCTCCAAGATAGCTTATGGAGAAGGCATAATCACTCTTGGCTGTGGCACCCGCTCCGTTCAACGAATATTCCTGACGATAACCGTTACGTGTCGCCTGATCAAACCAGTCGAGGTCTCCTGCCACTTCAGGAAGCATTGCCCAATTTGAAACGAGCTGTCCGTCGAGAGTATACAATTTAGTTGCATCCCGTTCGGTGAAATAGTTGCCGTAAAGGCGGTCTGAGAATATATTCTTGGTCACATATTTGTGAATTTCTTCCGGATCATTTCTGAGATCCTGAAGATTATTGTTAGACATATATGCATTGGCTAAATTCATATATTCCGCAGCCATAAATTGGGGAATGTCTGTACGGTCGTATTCTGGAATTGCTCTTTCATACCAACCTTGGGCTGTACGGAAATTAAGACTCAGCCTTTCCCCTTTCTGTCGTTTGGTGGTAATAAGGATCACACCATTCGACGCACGGTTGCCATAAAGTGCCGCAGAGGCAGCATCTTTAAGAACTGACATTGATTCGATATCATCCGGATTTAGGTCGGAGATGTTGCCGCCGAAGGGCACTCCATCCACTACATAAAGAGGGGATGTGCTTCCATTTACAGTACCTATACCACGGATCAGAATTGTAGGAGATTCTCCCGGTGAACCGTAATTTCCGGTTACGGTAATACCCGGTGTAGAACCCTCAAGAGCAGCTGTCACAGAAGATACCGGACGTTTTGAGATCTCTTCTGCGTTTACTGTAGAAATCGCACCGGTGATTGAAGATTTCTTCTGAGTGCCATATGCCACAACCACAACGTCATCAAGATTCTCGGCTGAGGAATTCAATTTTACGACCATACCGTCTTTCAAAGCCACGGTGACCGGAGTGTAGCCTACGTAGCTTACTTTGACCTGTTTTACAGATGTCGGTACGGAAATTACAAACTGTCCGTCGATATCGGTGGCAGTTCCTTGTCCCCCTCCAATAGGGGAGACTGTCGCGCCGATCAGAGGCTCATTGTTGGAGGCATCCACTACGGTGCCCTTGTACGTCTTTGTCTGCGCAAGACCGGAGAACGTACATGCCAACACTGCCATCATAATGAAAAATAGTTTTCTCATCGGATCAATGTTATTTAGTTAATAATGGTTAG
>JAIDJJ010000547.1 GCA_029052265.1 Muribaculaceae bacterium | reverse complement strand
AAAGGAAGGATAATCGGAAGGGAGGGCATAAAAATACGTGCTCTCGAAGCCGCTACCGGAATAGAGATAATTGTAGACGACACTCCTGAAGCTATCGTGCTTTCCGGATTTGATCCCGTAAGACGGGAAATAGCCAGACTCGCCCTACACCAGCTTGTAGTCGACGGCAGGATACATCCCGCTCGCATAGAGGAAGTGGTGGCAAAGGTTCGCAAGCAGGTTGAAGAGGAAATCATTGAAACCGGCAAACGTACTGCAATTGATCTTGGCATACACGGGCTTCACCCTGAACTGATCCGCATGGTCGGAAAAATGAAATACCGCTCTTCTTACGGTCAGAATCTGCTTCAACATTCTCGCGAGACTGCCAACCTTTGTGCAGTCATGGCTTCAGAACTTGGTCTGAATCCCAAAAAGGCACGTCGCGCAGGATTGCTACACGACATAGGCAAAGTGCCTGATGACGAACCGGAACTGCCGCACGCTATTCTCGGCATGAAGCTCGCTGAAAAATATAAGGAAAAACCCGAGATCTGCAACGCCATCGGCGCTCACCACGATGAAGTGGAACAGACTTCTCTTCTTGCCCCCATTGTTCAGGTATGCGATGCCATATCCGGCGCACGCCCGGGTGCTCGCCGCGAAATTGTGGAGGCATACATCAAACGCCTCAACGACCTTGAGCAGCTCGCACTCTCCTATCCCGGAGTGCTCAAGACTTATGCCATACAGGCAGGTCGCGAACTCAGGGTGATAGTCGGCGCTGACAAGATAAGCGACGAAGAGACCGACAAACTGTCTAACGAGATAGCACGCAAAATACAAGACGAGATGACATATCCGGGACAAGTGAAGATCACTGTCATCCGTGAGACCCGTGCCGTGGCGTTCGCAAAATAAACACCTCCCTTTCCCCGAATATTATGGAAGAAAAAGAAAGAGGTGTATTCTCAAGCGGATGTCCCGGATGCCGGAGAGGCGGAGCCTGCACAGGTTGTGCCCGGAGGGAGCCGCGTGGCAAATTGTTTGCCACCGACTGGCTCGCCGATCTTCCGGGCAAAGATCCCAAGGGGGTGGTCGAAGTGATGTTCAAGAACACCCGTGTGGGATTCTACTCAAATCCTGCTGCAATTCCTCTCAAGATCGGAGACATTGTCGCAGTGGAGGCGGCTCCGGGCCACGACATCGGCAGGGTCACGATGATCGGTCCCCTCGTGGCGGTACAGATGAAAAAAGCCGGAATAAAACCGGCAGCTGAACTAAAAAAAATTTTCCGGATAGCTCGTCCTTCGGATATCGAGAAATTTGAAGAAGCCCGTGCGCGTGAGCATTCCACCATGATCAAGGCAAGGTCAATTGCCGAAGAACTTGGTCTTGCCATGAAAATCGGTGATGTGGAATACCAGGGCGACGGTGGAAAAGCAATTTTCTACTATATCGCTGACGAACGCGTCGATTTCCGGAAACTGATCAGGGTGCTCGCCGACACTTTCAAGGTACGCATCGAAATGAAGCAGATCGGCGCCCGGCAGGAAGCCGGAAGAATCGGTGGTATCGGTCCTTGCGGCAGACCGCTCTGCTGCTCTTCATGGATGAGCAAGTTCGTTTCCGTAGGCACCGGGTCTGCCCGCCTGCAAGACCTTTCGATGAATCCGCAGAAACTCGCCGGACAGTGCGCCAAACTTAAATGCTGTCTTAATTTTGAAGTCGATGCATATGCAGAGGCGCAGAAACAACTGCCACAGAAAGACGTGACTCTTGAGACTAAAGAATGCACTTATTATTATTTCAAGCCGGATATCCTCGCCAGGACAGTCACATACTCCACCGACAGGAATATTCCCGCGAACCTTGTGACAATTCCGGCGGCACGCGCATTTGAAATCATAGCTCTCAACAGGCAAGGTATAAAGGTTGACTCCCTTAATCCGGCTGCCGACGAAAATCCGTCGAGCGAATATGGCGACATAATCGGACAAGACAGTCTGACAAGGTTCGACAAAAACCGAAAGAAAAAGAAAAAGAAAAAGAAGCCGGGAGAGACTTCCGATATCCAGGATCAGGATCGTGCCGCCCGTCCGAACCAAAGGCAGAACAGACCGTCAGTCGAAAACAAGGGAGAGCCATCTGCCGACAGGCAGCCCAGGCAACCTCAGGACCGTGTGCAGAAATTTAGAAAGAGAAACAAACAGAAACCCCGTCAGGAGAATTGATCTATAATTCTCCCGATAAGCATCCGGAAGACAGCTATGAACTGTATTTTCTCAAAGATAGTATCCATCCTCTCGCGACCGGCTCTCCGCCGGAGAGGATGGATAGTCTTTTCAATAACCGCACTGTCTTTTATAACGGTGTCGTGTCTTGAAAACGCCGGGGTGGAATATTCCACTTTCGTACAAACCGGGGATGCCGGCATCCCCGAGGGTTGGGAATATGAATTTTCTCCTGTCCCTGCCGACTCCGCTTCAATCGGGTCTGTTCCATACGATCTCATATTGGTGGTGAGATATGGTTCTTCCTGCAAACTGAAGGAACTCCCTCTTAATCTTGAAGAATTTTCCCTGAGTCATGAAAAACCTGATTCCCTGAAAGTGAATATAGGGCTGTTTGACAATAACGATGAACCTATCGGCAGGGGGAACTATTCTATATATGAAACTTCCGACACATTACGACGAGGCGTGATCATTCCTGAAGGATATACAATCTCGGTATCCTCCCCCCTGCGGGACAATGAGACTGAAGGAATACATGCCATAGGCATTATATTGTCGAGGACCGGAAGTTCTCAAAAACTTAATATGTTTAATTTATGAAATTGATACGTGAGGATCTTTTATCCGACATAGCACTCCGCATTGAATCGGTAAGAAACCATATGCGAGACATGCATGTGGATGCGGTGCTGGTTGCATCCAACGCAAATATTTTCTATACTACAGGACGGTTTTTCCGGGGATATGTATATATTCTCCTTCAGGGTTCCCCTGTATGGTTTGTGGTGCGCCCTCAGGCATTCGAAGTCCAGGATAATGTGGTGGGGATACGCAAACCTGAACTTATACCCGAAGAATTAAAACGCCTCGGGATTCCCCTTCCCTCCATCATCGGATATGAGTGTGACGACCTTACATGGTCTGATATAGCACGGCTTCAGGCTATATTTCCCGACAGTTCTCACGTCAATGGATCAGGAGTGCTACGTGCGGCAAGAATGGTAAAGACACCATGGGAAATCGGTCAGATGCGGTTCGACGGCATACATCAGGCGGAAGTCTACCGCCGGGTGTCAAGATGCTATAAGGAAGATATGACCGACGTTGAATTTCAAATAGAGATCGAACGGATTCTCCGGCTTGAAGGGTGTCTCGGCTACATACGCACCTCCGGCAATCTTATGGAGATCAACATGGGGTCGGTGATCGCCGGTGATAATGCTGACGCTCCCGGTCCATATGAGTTCACCATGGGTGGCTCTGGGGTTGATCCCTCGCTTCCGGTCGGTGCCAACGGCACGACCATGCATCGCGGAGAGACAGTGATGGTCGATGTCTGCGGTGCATTCAACGGATACCAGACCGACATGACAAGGGTATGGAGAATAGGTGAAATTCCGGAGTTGGCTTATCGTGCCCACGAATGTTCCCGAAACATCCTTCGGGAATGTGAACGTATGGGCGTGCCGGGGGCAAAAGTTGCAGATTTATATGACAAGGCTGTAACAATAGCACGCAACGAAGGACTGTCGCAATATTTTATGGGACACAACCAACAGGCGCCTTTCATAGGGCACGGCGTGGGAATACAGCTTAACGAACTCCCGGTTGTCACATCAAGAAGCCGGGATATCTTCAAAGAAAATATGACCATTGCTCTCGAACCGAAATTTGTAATACCTCATGTCGGGGCAGTAGGCATTGAAAACACTTATGTAGTCACATCCTCCGGGCTGGACTGCATTACCGAATTTCCTGAAGAAATACAGGAACTTTGACAGATCCCGTTACGGTATCTCATAATTGATGTGAATGACGGCAGCCATGACACAGTACATGACAGCTGAATAAAAAACAAACATATTTAATGAATCTCAAAGAAGATCTTAAAAATCCGATATTTGAAACCATCGGTGCAATTGCCGACTCCATGAATCGGGAAGTCTACACCGTGGGAGGGTTTGTCAGAGATATTTTTCTCCGGCGCCATTCCAAGGACTATGATTTCGTGACTGTCGGATCTGGAATCGAACTTGCCGAGGCTGTGGCTCGTCATTTGGGACACAAGGCTCATCTTTCTGTTTTCCCGAACTACGGCACCGCTCAAGTGAAATTCAAAGACCTTGAATTGGAATTTGTAGGCGCGAGAAGAGAATCTTACAACCGCGATTCCCGCAATCCGATTGTGGAAGACGGCACTCTGGAAGATGACATGAGAAGAAGGGACTTTACCATCAACGCTATGGCGATATCTCTGAACTCCGCCTCTTTCGGAGAACTCCTCGATCCATTCGGAGGTCTTGCCGACCTGCATGCCGGCATTATCAAGACTCCGCTCGACCCGGACATAACTTTTTCCGATGACCCCCTTCGCATGCTCCGCGCGATACGTTTCGCCACTCAGCTTTACCGGCATACGGAAGATGGTTCAGAAGAAAATGCGACCTCTTTCCGGATCGCTCCGGAGACATTCTCTGCGATAAGGAGAAATGCTGAACGCATGGAAATCATTACCCGCGAACGGATCAATGATGAGCTTTCAAAAATAATGAAAGCCGCCAGACCTTCCGTAGGATGGAAGCTGCTTGACATGACCGGACTGCTACAATACGTCTTCCCCTCCCTGATTCCATTGAAAGGGGTTGAGATGAAAGAAGGGAAAGGGCATAAAGACAATTTCTACCATACCATACAGGTAGTGGATAATGTGGCTGCAAGATCGGATAATGAATGGCTGAGATGGGCGGCACTTCTTCACGATATTGCTAAGCCGACTACGAAACGCTACGATCCCAAAACCGGATGGACGTTTCACAACCATAACTTTGTAGGGGAGAAAATGATTCCGAGGATTTTCCGCAAAATGAAACTGCCCCTCAATGAAAAAATGAAATATGTAGCCAAACTGGTAGGGCTCCACATGCGGCCACAATCTGTAGGCGACCAGGGAGTGACCGACTCCGCTGTAAGACGCATGCTCACCGATGCCGGCAACGATGTGGAAGATCTCATGATACTTGCAGAAAGCGACATCACCTCGAAGCAGCCTGAAAAGGTCAGACGCCAGCTTGAAGGTTTCAGGAAGCTGCGGGAAAGAATGCAATGTGTACATGATGCCGATGCTTTGCGCAACTGGAAAAATCCTGTAGACGGCAATGAGATTATGGAAAAATTAGGCATTCCTCCCGGACCGGAAATAGCACGTCTTAAAGATCTGGTCAAAGAGGCGATAATAGAGGGTCTGATACCCTACGACCATGATTCAGCCTGGCAATACCTTCTCGACCACAGATAAGAACCAGAAGATACAATAAAAGCCGCAGATCAAATCCGCGGCTTTTATTATATCTCAAACTAAAGTTTGATTTGAAGAATCATTAATCTTCGTTGAGGTTTACACGTTTGAAGGCAACCACTGTAAGACCCTTCTCAACACCTGAGAGATACTGGGCTACAGTTTCCTTCGGTTCCTGTACGTAAGCCTGTTCGAGAAGGCAATTCTCCTTGTAGAACTTGCTTATACGGCCTTTAACGATGTTTTCGATCATCTGTTCAGGCATATTGGCGGCTTTAGCCTCAGCAGCCTCTTTCATGATCTGACGACCCTTCTCGGCTTCCTCTGCAGTGATCCAGCCCTTAGCCATATTGCTCTCGACATGGTCTTCAGAATCGAAGTGGTTGGGGTTAAGACCTGCTTTGCGGAGAGCTGCCTCCTGAGCCTTCTGAATCTGCTCCTGCTTGGTCTTCTCGATAGCCACAGCCTTCTCCTGCTCGATGATAGCGGGATCAACATCAGCCGGGCTGATTGCAACAGGGTTCATGGATGCGATCTGCATACAGATCTCACGACCTACCTGAGAATCCACACCCTCAATGTTGAAGCCTACTATGGCAGCAAGCTTGTCATTGAAATGCTTGTAAGCCGATACTGTCGGAGCCTCGATCCACTGATAATCGCCGAGTTCCATCTTCTCGCCGGTTTTGCCGATCTCGTCTGTGATGTTCTCCTCTACGGTTCTGCCGTTGATCTTAAGAGCCTTCACCTCGTCAAGAGATTTTGCGGAAGCCTCTACAGCGGCATCGAGAATAGCCTGGGTAAGAGCGCGGAAAGACTCGTTCTTTGCAACGAAGTCAGTCTCACACTTGAGAGCCACGATAGCTGCGAAGCCGGATTTAACACCGCTGAGCACGCAACCTTCAGCTGCCTCACGGTCTTCACGTTTTGCAGCGACAGCCTGACCCTTCTTACGGATAATTTCGATAGCTGCGTCGATATCACCGTTAGTCTCGGCGAGAGCGTTCTTGCAGTCCATCATACCTGCGCCGGTCATGTGACGCAGTTTTTTGATATCTTCAATAGATACAGCCATTGTCTTGTCTTGATTAAAAAAATTATTCAGCAGCTTCTGCCACTACTTCAGTCTGCTCCTCAGCTGCGGGAGCTGCCTGGGGAGCTTCCTTTGCTCCTTCGTTGCGACGTACGCGACGACGCTTGGGAGCTTCGCCGTCCTCCTTCTCTTCAGCAGCGTCAAGCTTCTCTACCTTACGCTCCTCAAGACCTTCAGACATTGCACCGCAAACAGCGTCAAGAATAAGCTCGATGCTCTTTGATGCGTCGTCGTTTGCCGGGATAACGAAGTCTACATTCTCAGGATTTGAGTTTGTATCGACAATGCCGAATACAGGTATGCCAAGACGGTTTGCCTCTGCCACAGCAATGTGCTCTTTCATTACGTCTACCACGAAAAGCGCGCTCGGGAGACGGGAAAGATCAGCGATAGAACCGAGGTTCTTTTCAAGTTTGGCTCGCTGACGTGTGATCTGAAGCTTTTCACGCTTTGAAAGATTATCGAATGTGCCGTCTTTAGTCATCTTGTCGATGGTAGTCATCTTCTTCACAGCCTTACGGATTGTGGGGAAGTTGGTGAGCATACCGCCCGGCCAGCGTTCGATAACGAAAGGCATACCTACAGAAGCAGCCTTATTTGCGATAGCTTCCTTAGCCTGCTTCTTTGTAGCTACGAAAAGCACCTTTCTGCCGCTCTTTGCAATCTGCTTGAGAGCTGCAGCTGCCTCTTCAATCTTTGCAGCTGTCTTGTAGAGGTCGATAATGTGGATGCCGTTACGCTCCATGAAGATGTAAGGAGCCATTGCGGGATTCCATTTACGTTTGAGGTGACCGAAGTGACAG
>JAIDJJ010000546.1 GCA_029052265.1 Muribaculaceae bacterium | reverse complement strand
TATCTCAGCAGCCCTGACGACATCTACGTGTCGCAAAATCAGATAAAAGAATATGGCTTGAAAACCGGAGACGTGGTGGAGGCATCAATCTGTCCGCCTCGTGAGGGCGATAAATATTATCCCCTCGTGAAAGCCCTTTCCATAAACGGGCTGTCGCCTGAAGTGATCCGCGACCGTGTTCCGTTTGAACATCTCGTGCCGCTTTTCCCTGATGAAAAATTTGAAATAACAAAAGGGAAATTCGCTAATATTTCAACCCGTGTGGTAGATATGTTCTCCCCCATCGGCAAAGGACAGCGTGCTCTCATTGTGGCTCCGCCCAAAACCGGTAAGACCATACTTCTTAAGGATATAGCCAACGCCATCTCCGACAATCATCCCGAGACTTATATCATCATGCTTCTTATTGATGAACGTCCTGAAGAAGTGACAGACATGGCTCGCAGTGTCAATGCCGAGGTGATTGCGTCCACTTTCGATGAACCGGCGGAGCGCCACGTGAAAATCGCCAATATTGTGCTTGAGAAAGCGAAACGACTCGTGGAATGCGGACATGACGTGGTGATTATGCTCGACTCTATCACTCGTCTTGCACGCGCATTCAACACTGTTTCGCCCGCTTCGGGAAAAATCCTTTCAGGCGGTGTGGATGCAAACGCCCTGCAACGTCCCAAACGTTTCTTCGGTGCGGCAAGAAACATTGAAAACGGCGGTTCGCTGACAATCATAGCCACCGCACTGACCGAGACTTCTTCAAAAATGGACGAAGTCATTTTCGAAGAATTTAAAGGCACCGGCAACATGGAGCTTCAGCTCGACCGCAAGCTTTCCAACAAACGCCTCTTCCCTGCTGTCGACATCATTGCGTCGTCTACACGCCGCGACGATCTCCTTCTCCCGCAGGAGACTCTCAACCGCATGTGGGTGCTCAGGAATTATCTCGCCGACATGAATTCTCTTGAAGCGATGGAGTTTATCAAAAAGCGTATGGAAATGACACGCAACAATGAGGAACTTCTCGTGACAATGGACAAATAAAGATATGAGCGAAAAGACCAATGCGGCAAGAATACTCGACCGGCTCAAAATAAATTATGAGCTGGTCGAATATACTGTCGACCCCGAGAACCTTGCTGCCGACCATGTGGCGGAAGAGCTTGGCGAACCGATCGAACAGGTGTTCAAGACTCTTGTACTCCGTGGAGACAAGACCGGAATCTTTGTATGTGTGGTTGCAGGCAACCGTGAGGTCGATTTGAAAAAGGCGGCAAAAGTGTCAGGAAACAAAAAGGCGGAAATGATTGCGATGAAAGAGTTGCTGCCGCTCACCGGATATATCCGTGGAG
>JAIDJJ010000545.1 GCA_029052265.1 Muribaculaceae bacterium | reverse complement strand
TTGTATTTTTCTAATAATTTCCAATATCTTTTGAGATTATTCTAAAAATGCGTATATTTGTGAAATTAAAACAAATACAAGATATTATGGGGAAATATATCAATCCATTCACCGATGAAGGGTTCAAGAGGATCTTCGGTCAGGAAATTCACAAGGATCTCCTGATCAGTTTTCTCAATGAATTGATTCATGGTGACAATCCGATAGTTGACATTGTCTTCCGCGACAAGGAGATATTTCCCCAGTTCTTCGACGGCAGAAGAATCATCTATGATATCTACTGCACCACAGAGAATGGAGAACATGTGATTGTCGAGATGCAGAACGCCGCCCAACCTTTTTTCAAGGACCGTTCCATCTTCTATGCCGCATCAGCGATAGCGCAGCAGGGGGAACGCGGAAAGGATTGGAATTTCGATGTCAAAAGGGTGTATGGCATATTCTTCCTTAATTTCTATATGGACGGTCTTAAGGACTGGTCACTCTGTTCTGAAGTGTCATTGCATTTCAAGGGCACAACTGAACAATTTTCGGACAAACTGCATCTTTACTATATAACGCTTCCAAAGATGGAGAAGAGCGAATCGGAGTGTGAGACAGATTTTGAAAGATGGATTTATATACTTAAGCATATGGAGACACTTGAAAGGATGCCGTTCAAGGCACAGAATATGATTTTCGGCAGACTTGAGGAGGTCTGCAATCTCAATTCGCTGTCAAGGCAGGAGCGCCTTAATTACGACGAGTCTCTGAAGGTATACCGCGACGGTGTCGCAGTAGTAGAATACGCCGTACAGCGAGGCAGGAAAGAAGGTCTGAAAGAAGGCTTGGAGAAAGGCATGGAGAAAGGCATGGAGAAAGGTATGGAGAAAGGTATGGAGAAAGGTATGGAGAAAGGGAGAGAGGAAACCCTGGCAACCAATATCCGCACGATGAGGAATGCAGGGTTGGATGCATCCACCATAGCCCGATACCTGGCTTTAACACCGGATGAAGTGGCAAAATATTTTTGAAATCTTTTCCCATATTTTGACGTAATCTAAAAAATAAAGAGCGGGGCATGCGCCTCGCTCTTTTTGCAGCCTAACCTGCTTTCCTACATTTTAACCTATTAATGATGAAATAAAATCTTTTTCGGTTTGGATTGGATTCAAATTAAAGTTTAAACAACTTTATTGAGTCAATCAAAAGATAGTGAACCTAAAACAATCTTTTTTACTTTTGGATTTTCCGTTTTAAAATATTCCGATTTCTGATTACCAACCCGGATTCTGAGTCAGATTGGGGTTAAGACGGATCTGCTCAAGTGGGAGCGGATCGAGGTAATCTCTCTGGCTCCAGAGACAGTTGCCTGGAATCGTGGCAATCGGACGTCCGTAGTCGATATCGGCAGGATCCTCTGATACGAGACCCCATTGAGTAGGACGAGTCTCAGGATTGTAGAGAGGCTCGCCTGAATACTGGAGTGAGTTAACCTTCTTGGTAGGATCTGTGTAGAAGGTGCCGAGAATCTTACGGCCGAGTTTCTGACCGCGGAGATTGATATGGGCGATACCCCAACGCTTGAGGTCGTCAAGACGGAAACCTTCTCCGTGAAGCTCAACCATACGTTCACGACGGATCTCATCCATCATTGTCATTTTATGAACCTCATGGCGCCCGGTCTCGAAGTTAAACCAGTTGGCGTCGTATACATTCGCGATCAAAGCGTTTGTAAGAGGAGCCACATAAGCGCGTGCACGGTTCTTGTTGATCGAGAAATTGAGGTCGGCATCAGAGATGGCTCCGTTACCGAGTTCGCAAGTAGCCTCGGCATAGATGCAGTGCACTTCAGCGAGACGGATGATAGGATAGTCGGCGGCATCAGTATTGTCTGCACGACCTGAACCTTCAGGCATAAACTTGCGGGAACCATACCCGTTGTGGGTCGAGTTGAGCCCGATCATCGGATTGTAGATCACAAGTTTGCTTGAATTGGCAGGGTCTGAGGAATCGTAATGGTCGGTAGCTTCCGGGAATACAGCCTCCGGATAAGCGGCTCCTGCCTCAGTACGGGGCACCCAATGCTCACCGTCGCAACAGAATACAGGACGGTCCGGGAGATAAGTTGTGCCGATGAAACGCATGTCGCGGTTTTCATATTCACCCATGTAAGTGTCGTAACCACCAAAATCAGGATTGTAGTATGCATCATCAATGCTGCCTGTCGTGCTAAGATAGATCGGAAGACCGTTAGAGCAAACGTAGGATTCACCAAGATATGCACTGATATTTACAGCCTGCCAGGTGGCAACTGTGTGTGCCATGTTTTTCCCTGAACGTTTCAGAGTGTAGTCATACGGATTGCAGAGGATAAACTCCTTGTTTGCGGATTTTCCTACACCCTTATGGTTGGATACGTTGCCGTCGCCGTCGTCAATGTTGAAAAGCTCATAATAACTGAGTTCGTCACAGGCATTGAAAAGTTCGAAAGTGCCTGTCTCAGCCTCCTGTATTACAGCTTTTGACATGTCCTGAGCAATTTTCAGCATATCATTGACAGATGGATACCCTTCTGGTTTCACAGTGCCGGCACCGAGAGCAGAGCCGTCGCCATCAAGGTCAAGACCGATTGAGGGGACATACTTCTCCCAAGTAGCCTCATGAAGTGCTACGCGTGCAAGGAATGCCTGGGCTGCCTCTTTTGTAAGACGGCCGCGATTCTCAAGACCCGGCAGTGTAGAGCGCTTGGGAAGAAGTTCCACAGCCTTTTGCAGATCACTGAAGACAAGGTTCATCACTTCGTATCGGCTGTTGCGGGGAGCGAAAAGAACGGGATCGTTTGTGTCAAGAACGTGGTCAACAACGGGCACGCCGCCGAAAGCCTTTACAAGAACGAAATGTTGCCATGCACGGAAGAAATAAGCAGTCCCGACAGAGCTTGAGATAGCATCGATATCTCCATATTCATTAGCTTTCTGAAGAAGGATATTTATGTTGCGGAGCTGGCTATAGCATCCGTTCCAAGTGCCGTTTGACTGTGGCGCCGAACCACCGCCGTTGCCACCAATTCCGGAAACGTCAAGGTTGCCATCAAAGTTGGCACCTTTCCAGTCGGGAAAGCTGTAAAGGGCAAGCGCAGCCTGATCAAACTGCTCAGGGGTCTTATACATAATTGCGTCTGTACCCTGATCGAGCGGTTCCTTGTCGAGGAAGTCGGAGCAAGAGGTCATAGCCAGTCCGAGTGCCAGGAAAGGAAATATATATTTATTGGTTTTCATGTCTGTTTCAATTGAGGATTATTAGAATTCAAGTTCCACACCGAAGTTGAGCAAACGGCTGAGAGGGAAGATATTGTTTGAACCTTCGCCATATTCAGGATCATAGCCGTCTTTGATCTTGGTCCATTCCCAAAGGTCGTCGCCTGAGAAGTAAACACGGAATTTTTCAACACCCACCTTCGAAGTGAGAGAATAAGGGAGTGTGTAACCTACCACAAGGTTTTTCAGACGGATATAGCGGTTGTCCTGAACGGATACGTCA
Organism: Muribaculaceae bacterium; assembly: GCA_029052265.1. GTDB lineage: Bacteria > Bacteroidota > Bacteroidia > Bacteroidales > Muribaculaceae > Lepagella. Next base: position 4,313 of record JAIDJJ010000545.1, on the reverse strand, counting down.
GAGTTGTCATAGTTGAAAGCGTTGAAAGCACCATCTCGTGACATGACTGTATAGTAATTGGTAGGATTCTCCGGAGTCCATGTTTTGCCAAGAGAAGTGTTGTTCTGAAGTGACCAGTTTGTTGCAAATGGCGCACGGAGGTTGCCGCTTCTCATAACTTTCTGTTTGCCCACACCCTGGAAGAAGAATGAGAAATCAATACCTTTCCAGTTAAGACCGCCCTTGATGCCGAAAGAGATACGTGGAGCAGTGTCGCCTGCATAATAGATATCCTTAACTGTGATAGCACCGTCACCGTCGATGTCGACACGTTTGCGGGCACCCGGACGGAGTCTGTTAGTGCCAGTCTCGGATGGTGCCGGAAGAACGTTGCCTGACTTAGGTCCGGTGTGGTCGGCATTCCAGTAATACATCTCATAGTAGGCGTCTACCTCTTCCTGGTTCTGGAAGATTCCATCTGTCTGGTATACATAGATAGCATTCAGAGGCTTGCCGATAAGACGGTTGGTATTGATACCGGGATTAGGCACATTCTGGTTGCTGGTCAATTCTTTAAGCTCGGTCCATGCATCAGAGATCTGGAAGCCTACGTTATATTGGAGTTCATTGATCTGGTCACGCCAGTTGACTTCAATTTCCCAACCTTTTGTGTTAAGTTTACCATTATTGGTCTTAGGAGCGGAAGCTCCAAGGATTGAAGGATAAACCACATCGATAAACATACCGTTGTTGGTCTTGCTGAACCAGTCGAAAGAAGCGCGAAGACGGTTATTGAAGAAACCGAAATCAACACCTACGTCATGAGAGAGAAGTGACTCCCAAGTACGGTTTGCAGAACGCATGCCGTCGATCCACATTGACGTGAGGTTATTACCTCCGAGATATACAGATCCGGTCTTAATAGTGGAATATGATTCGTAGTTCCCGATACCGGTTACTGAACCTGTCTTACCGAAGTTATAGCGGATCTTACCGAAGTTCATCCATTCATCGATATTAAGATTGCGGAAGAAGTTTTCATTGGTGAATACCCAACCACCGGAGATTGAATAGAAGTCTTTCCATCGGTTTTCAGGAGTCAGTTTTGAAGACCCGTCATGACGCCAGAGGAAGCTGAGGAGATAAGTGTCGTTGTAGGCATAGCGGAGATCGGCAACATAAGAGAGGAAGCTCCAGGAGTTTGCACCGCCGTCAGCAACGTTGTTGTCGCCACCTTGAAACACGTTGAGATCGCTAAGACCTGATCCGGGATAAAGTTCACCTTTATAGCGACCTGCCTTTATACGCTTGTAGTCTTCGTTCTCTCCTGTGATACCGAACATTGCATCAACTTGATGTTTTTCAGCAAAAAGACGGTTATACTGAGCGAACAGACCGAGAGTATAGCTTGTCCATTCTTTGTTTTCCTGTTCATATTTGGCGGGACTGTTCTGAACAGCGGAAGTCATGTTGCCCACCCAGTCATAGAATTTCACTTCAAGATTCTCGGTTGAGACATCCTGACGAACGCTCTTATAGGCTGCGCTACCATAGATAGAGAGACCTTTCACCCATTTAGAAAAATCGAGTGTGATCTTACCGTTTGCACGGAGTGTGCTCCATTTGGCTTTTGACTGACCTGCCTGAGTGAACCAGCCGTAGGGATTACGGTTGTTTGAGAACGTATCATAGGCATCTCCGTTTTCGTTGGTGATTGCCCAGAACCACATGTCCTGCCATCCTCTGCCAATACCTTGCGACGGAGTCGTGATGTCGCGCTTTTCGTAAGACATGCCAGTTTCGATCTTGAAGAAATCGGTAGGTTTATAGTCCATGTTGACACGGGCGCCATATTTCTTCTCACCGTCTTCCGCAACTTTCAACTGAGACTGGGCATCAGAATAGTTGAGTGCCGCAAAATAGTTGAATTTATCATCACCACCTGAAACAGATACGTTATGTTTCCAGGTATTGGCATTGCCATAAAGGAAATCAAGGAGATAGTTTCCCGGTTGCCAGGAGTCGATGAAATTTCCGCGCTTAAGGAAGAATGGCTGGCCTTCACGAAGTTTGTTATACAAACCTTCACCCACTACCGTCTCACCGTATGTTTCCCATTCGCCTGTTGCCTGATTTTTCTGAACGGGAGTGCCACCGAATGAATTGAATATCCACCAATTAATACGATTATGGATTTCCTGAGGATCGGTAATTCCCGGGTTGCTTGCCTCGGCGTCGCGATATTGAGCCTCGTAGAACATATCGAGCCATTCGGTATTGTTTGTGATAGGGAGCTGTATACCGTCAATTGTGCGGCTGTAAGAACCGGAATAGCTGACTCTTGCCTTACCAGCCTTACCACGCTTTGTTGTCACGAGTATAACACCTCCTGCGGAACGGGCACCATAGATCGCAGCAGATGCGTCTTTCAATACAGAGATGTTTTCTATTACGCTACCGTCCATTTGGTTAAGCTCATCCATTGAACCAGCCTGACCGTCAATAAGGATAAGCGGACCGTCGCCACCGTTTATGGTGCTGGCACCACGGATCTGGAAAGTTGCACCCTCACTACCCGGACGGGAAGAACTACGGGTTACAGTCAAACCTGCGATCTCACCCTGAAGTGCTGTAGCGGTATTGGTCACACCGCGACTTTTATAGACCTGGTCACCTTTGATCTGAGAGATCGCACCGGTGAGAGATTCCTTTTTCTGAGTGCCATAGCCCACTACCACAAGTTCTTCAAGAGCTTCTGTGGAAGAGACCATCACGATCCGGAGCTGTTTCTGCCCTTTCACAGACACTTTCTGAGAGAGATAGCCTACGTATGAAATCTCAATCTCTGTCACACCTGCGGCACGGAGAGTGAATTTTCCGTCAATGTCAGTCACAGTGCCGTTTGTCGGTTTACCTACCGGTCGCACTGTAGCGCCGATGAGGGGCTCGCCGGCTTCATCGACAACCTCTCCGGTTATTACCGCACCCTGGGTCTGTGAGGTCTGAGCCGACACAGTTCCCGTCATTGCCGGAACTGCAAGTCCGAACAATGTGCTTACTAAAATCGATTTGATATACATGGTTCAGTTAGTTTCAATTGGTATTATTCAGCAGGTGTGTAAGCATTGAACTCAGACACCATCACGAAGTTGCCACCCTTGTCGGAAGATGCGTAATACACCTTGATGTAGCGGGCGTTTTCTGGATTAGGCATGCCAAACATCTGATGTTTGTCGGAATTGCGGTCGAACGGGTTCCAACCTTGGTTGGTCCAGTTCCATTCGTCTGGGCTTGACCCGGTTGCGGCTGCCTCGGAGCAAGTGTAGATTGTTTGACCGGTATTCGTCCCGTTGTTGCCTGAGCGACGACGGATTGTAACACTTGTCACGAGATTCTCTTCTCCCATGTCAATTATAAAGAAGTGGGGATAATCGGATGCTGTTTTCCATGCGGTATGCCAGAATGTACCCTCATCTCCATCAAGCATCGCAACCACACGACCTCTGGGATAACCTCCTTCGCCACCGGCTTCCTGTGAGCTGTAACCGATCTGTGCGTCATTGGTGTCAGCAAAACCGGGGAATGACCAGTTGGTGCGGTCAAGAGCCACGACTTTTTTAGTGCGGACCTCAACACTGCGGGGATCTGCCGAGTTCCCTTCAGAGTCTTGGGCAGAGATTTCGAGCACAGCCTCTTCTCCGTTGATAAATTCAGAATCGGAAATGTTGAGGGCAACGAAACTGCTTGCAGTGGTGTTGCCGTTGGCTGTGAAAGAGGTTTCGCCGGCTTTTGAAGCATCTGATTTCAAATGATATTTGACAGATATGATCACATTGGCGTCAGTTTCATTAGCATAAGAAACGTTGACACCACCCCATGCCGGCTCTGCGCTTACCGACTGAGCCACCATAAGGAACGCGGGAGCACCCGGAGCGGCAGAATAGACAACAGCATCACGTGAATTTCCTCTAACAGAACATGCATACAGGCGGAATTCAACAGGATCTGTGCTTGCGAAACCTGGGATAGTGGCACGTATCACGCCATTCTCATCCGCATGGTCTTTTGAATACATCCTGTAGGTGTCTTCACCACGGCTGTTCTTGTATTCCACTTTCGTATACATGAAGCTTGGATCTGCAGGTATTTTCCATTCAAGACGGACCTCACCCGGACCTTCCGTATATTTGACATCGGATACCTGGGCTGGAGCGGCGTTATTGATTTCAATACGCCCTTCAGAGTCGTCTCCGCAAGCTACGGAGAGCGTCCCGATTCCGAATGCCAGTGCATACACGGCGGCTTATAAACAAAATACGCAGCCGCCCAAAGTA
>JAIDJJ010000544.1 GCA_029052265.1 Muribaculaceae bacterium | reverse complement strand
ATCGTCGGCAGCGTCAGATGTGTATAATAGACATGATATCTCCCGCAGCAAATGAAACTCGCCGATGACACAACCATATTGGAGGAAACAAAAAAAGCTTTCCAACATAGATTTGAGATGGAAGAAGAGCTGGCGAAACTCAATAATGCTGTCGAATCGTGTTCTGACTATGAAAGCGACGAATATTACAAATTATTAGAGAAAGTTCAGTCGCTTTCTGACAGAATTAATATGGAAAATGTCTCAAATGTGGACGCTGAAATCGAACGGACTCTTACCGGGCTCGGTTTCCTGCGTTCTGATTTCAACCGGCCCACAAGCGAATTTTCCGGAGGATGGAGAATGAGAATCGAGTTAGCTAAAATTCTTCTTCGAAATCCTGATGTCCTACTTCTCGACGAACCTACTAACCATCTTGATATCGAGTCAATTCAATGGCTCGAACAATTTCTTCAGTCGAAAGCCAAGGCGGTAATCCTTGTAAGTCATGACCGGGCGTTCCTTGACAATGTAACAAAAAGGACCATTGAAATATCTTGTGGAAAGATCTATGACTACAAAGTAAGCTATACGCAATTTGTAAAACTTCGTCAGGAAAGAATCGAACAGCAACTGCGTGCATATGAGAACCAACAGAAACTTATATCTGAAACCAAAGACTTTATAGAAAGGTTCAGATATAAGGCGACAAAGGCTGTACAGGTTCAAAGCAGGATAAAGCAATTGGAAAAAATTGTTCCAATAGAAGTTGACGAAATTGACAATTCAAGGCTCCGCTTAAAATTTCCACCCTCTCCCCGTTCCGGTGACTTTCCTCTTATTGTTGACGGTCTCGGCAAATCTTATGGTGACCATTTGATTTTTAGCAATGCCGAGTTTGCTTTACGCCGAGGAGAAAAGGTGGCATTTGTGGGTAAAAATGGTGAAGGGAAATCCACTCTTGTAAAATGTATAATGGGTGAAATCCCTTTTGACGGACATTTAAAAATCGGGCACAACGTAAAGATTGGATATTTTGCACAAAATCAAGCACAAATGCTTGATGAAGAAATCTCTGTATTCGATACAATCGACCATGTGGCTACAGGCGACATGCGCACCAAAATAAGGGATATTCTTGGAGCCTTCATGTTTGGCGGAGAGGCATCAGATAAAAAGGTCAAGGTTCTCTCTGGAGGCGAAAAAACCAGACTGGCAATGATCAAGCTCTTGTTGGAACCGGTAAATTTCCTTATACTTGACGAACCTACCAATCATCTTGACATGCGAACCAAAGACATCCTTAAAGAAGCGATACGTGACTTCGACGGCACGGTAATCGTCGTAAGCCATGACAGGGAATTTTTGGATGGTCTTGTCGATAAAGTATATGAA
>JAIDJJ010000543.1 GCA_029052265.1 Muribaculaceae bacterium | reverse complement strand
ATGCAGAATCATCAGTCCTCGGGCTCCCCCTCTTCGGGTTCCCGGATTTAGCCGAACAGAGAAGTTAAACCTTATCATGCCGATGGTACTGCGAAAGCGGGAGAGTAGGTAATCGCCGCCTTAAGATCCGGAGATCAGAAATGGTCTCCGGATTTTTTGTATATTATCGACAGTAACCCGAAGTTGATTGCCGCGGATACAAAAAGCCGGGACGCGTATTATGAATGCGTCCCGGTCTTTTTAATAGCTTGTATGAAAGTGCAGGCTTTGACGAAGTCCTTTTCAAGTGAATTTCCTGCGGTATGCAGTGGGGGAATAATCAGTGTGGTGTTTGAAATATTTCCCAAAAAACGATTGGTTCGGAAAGTTGAGAGCTACAGCGATCTCTTGTATTGTCATGTCTGTTGTCTTCAGAAGTACTTTCGCTTCCATGATCACATAGTTCTCTATCCAATCGCCGGCGGTGCGTCCTGAGAGCTCTTTTACTACAGAAGAAAGGTGTTTTGGAGTGATGAAGAGCTTGTGTGCATAATAAGAGACCTGGCGTTGTGTGCGGAAGTCTTCACTTACCGCCAAAATGAATTTAGCCATTATCTCCTCTTTCCTTGATTTGGTCCCCTCGATGTGCAGGGAGTTCTTATGATTTATGTCCATCATCTCGTAGAGTGCCGCCTGCAGCATGCAGTTCACTTTCTGTTTCAGGAACTGGGTCCTTGGACCTCTGAGTTTAGAGCGGATAAACGACAGGAATGTTTTAATCCCTTCAGCTTCTTCGTCACTAAGATTGGTTACTGGCTCTGTACGGTGATGTATGAGGAGCGGGAGTATGTCGGTAAGCTTTGGAAGCACGTCCTGCACCAGATGCTTGGAACATGCCATCACAGAGCCTTTGAAATCTTCTGAATATTCCGAGAGATAAATGTAGTTTTTGGGCTGTATTACTATGAGGGAATTTTTCTTGAGATCGTATTCCCGAAGGTCGATGCCTATTTTACCCGATCCTTCTGTGCAGAGGGCTATCATCAGCGAATCTATACGCAACGGATAGACATCATTGATCTGGAATTGCACGCCGTGATCGAAAACTATGATGTCTTCATTAAGATTGTCGGCGTTGACATTCCGGATGATCTGATGTATTGTGACTAATTCAGAATTATTTTGAGAAATTTGGTTATGCATAAGTTGAAAGGATGAGTCACTGATTGTGGTTTTTGTCGGTCATTCGCATGTTCCGGAAGAGTTGCCCTACAGAACATAGCCGTAGTATGGTCAGAACTGATCCGAGAATCTGCGTTTGATCGCCCTGCCGACAAAAGAGATATGGTTGGCGACAGTGGGTGCGAGACCGTAATGGGCACGCATAATTCTGAATCTCTCGAATAGCGACTTTAATTTATTTTTGTCGGTAAGCCCGTCGCAGAGATAGTCTATGGCGACAGTCTTGAGGTTTATGCATCTTCCGGGTCTCGATTTAGACAGGCATCTGACGGTCCAGTCGTAATCTGCGGAAAAACGGTAGGATGTGTCGTACATCGGGGCAATATCCTTTCGCACCATAAAAGCCTGATGGCATACGAGCATTCCTGAAGCGAAAGAACGGAAAGATAGCACATCGGGTGCTGAGAGATGTCTGGGCGCGATCATTCGGCGTGATTCGTCGACAATGACGGTATCTGCATATATTATGTCGGGATTTTTCCCGGCTGCGACTTCATACATATGCAAAGTATCGGGGGAGTGGAAAGCATCCCCGGCGTTAAGAAACAACACATATTTCCCTCTCGCCATGCGAAGCCCTTTGTTCATGGCGTCGTAAAGCCCGTTGTCAGGCTCGCTCAATATGCGCAGGGATTTAGTGCCGAGGCGTCGAGCAGTCTCAATGGTGTTGTCGGCTGAGGCGCCGTCGATGATCAGGTGTTCGAAATCACTGCATTTCTGTTCCGCCACAGACTTCATGGTTGGGGGAAGTTGCTCTGCGGCGTTAAAAGTGATTGTGATGATAGAAATGAGAGGTTGCTGCATCATGGCTTTATCTGACCTGGATTTAGATGGTCAAGTGCAAAATTAATCAAAAATACCGATAAATTGAGCAATCAGAGGTATATCGTAACCTAAAAATAGGTTAAATTTGGAAAAATCATAAGTCGGAATCAATGTCTTGCAATTTGAAATCAGTTCAAATTACGCCGATTCATGAATATTTTTTTGTTGGATTCGCAAGGAAATTCTAAATTTGCAGAAGAATAACTCTAATAACTCACAGAATAAAATTATTAAATTATGGCTTACGTAATTGGCGACAACTGTATCGCATGCGGCACTTGCATGTCTGTATGTCCTGTAGACGCTATCTCTGAAGGAGATATCTACAAAATCGATCCTGACACTTGCATCAGCTGCGGCAGCTGCGCACAGGTTTGCCCCAACGATGCAATCACTGAGGGCTGATCTGCCTCAAAGGCAAGAAAAAAGACCGTCTTATATCTTAAGACGGTCTTTTTTTGTGTGTGATGTGATAAAAGGTTGTCGTAAAGGGTAAAATAATGTGTCTTTTTATTAATTTTGTAATTTCGTAACAGTTGAGACAACTTTTGATGCCGAGATTCGGTTAAAGATAGGAGAGATGTCGGATAAACTGTCTCGTTCAGATACATTAATTCCACAAAAAACTATGGACAGGATAAAAGTCAAGATAATCAACAAGAGTCATCATCCGCTTCCGTCTTACGGCACTCCAGGAGCTGCCGGGATGGATGTGAGAGCCTATTTGCCCGAAGGAGCTGTGGCTCTTAAACCTGGTCAGCGTGCCCTTATCCCCACCGGACTCCGAATACAGCTGCCACAGGGATATGAATGCCAGATCCGGCCCAGATCCGGACTTGCACTCAATTACGGAATAACCGTAGCCAACGCACCGGGTACTGTAGATTCCGACTATCGCGGGGAGATAGGAGTAATACTTATAAATCTCGGACAAGACGACTATGTGGTCAATGACGGAGAACGCGTTTGTCAGATGGTCATCAAGCAGTATTCTCATGTGGAATGGGAAGAGTCTGTAGAGATTGACAATACTGTGCGCGGTGAGGGCGGATTCGGACATACCGGCACGGAGTGACAAATGAAATATAAGCCAATAATTACACTCAAATCAATTCCCATTGAAAAAGATCTTCATATTCATGCTTCTTACTGTTGTGACTGCCGCCATGGCAGTTGTGGCTGCAGACAACAGTGAACCCCGCCGCAAGGCGCGCTATTATTATCTTGAAGGGGCGAGGCGGCAAGCTGAAAAAAATCAAATAGCCGCCTATGAATATTTCAAGAAAGCTTATCTCACGGATCCTTCGTATGAGGAAGCTGCGAGCGCCTATGGCATGAACCGGCTTATGGTGAAGACCGACACACTTCAAAGCGAAGCTGAGCTTCTCAGGTCGCTGGAATACATGCGCAAGTTTGTAGATGCTTATCCTGCCGACAAGAACGAGGCGCTTTCGTATGCATATGTGGCGGGGAGGCTCGACACTATTGGGGAGGCGATCAGGGTGTATGAACGGCTTGATTCCATTTTTCCCACTTCCGACATGACACTGCTGCAGCTTGCCGACGCTTATATGGCGGCACATGAACCCGATAAGGCTGTCAAGGCTCTCGACAGGTATGAGACCGCCCAAGGAAAATCGCCTCAGGTGGCTTTGAAGAAGATGAGCATAATGCTTTCTGCCGGCGACACTGTCGGGGCTGTCAATGAAGCCACGGCGCTTATTGACTTCAACCGCAACGAGCCATCGTTCAGAATATTGAAGGGAAATCTGTATGAGGTGATAGGAGACAACGATTCAACTCTTGCCTATTACCGTCAAGCCGAGGAAATGAGTCCGGACAATGGTTCGGTGAAGATGGCTCTCGCCAATTATTACAAAAATATAGGAGACAGCGTCGCTTTCGACACCAAGATGTATGAGGCGCTTCTTTCTGAAGATTTTATCCTTGAGGAAAAAGTGGCGTTTCTGGAGGAATATCTCCAGTCGTTGCTTAACGATAAAAGCGATACAGGGCGTGGAGATCATCTGTTTTCAGTATTGATGGAACAGTATCCCCATGAACCCGTGGTGCTTGATCTTGCTGCCAGATACAGCGGAGCGAAAGGAGATTATAAAGATGCGGAGGAACAAATCGGTTATGCCATCGACCTTGATCCGTCGAATGTGGCATACTGGGGGCAGCTTATGCGCTATCAGCTCGCCGACGGACGGGGAAAAGATGCAATGGAGACTTACCGCCGTGCCGGTGAACATATAGAGATTCCTGACGGAATCAAGCTGATGTATGCCTCAGCTGCGACCACCGAGAAGGATTTTTCAGAGGCGGAGAAGACATATGCAGCCCTGATACACGCTGTCAATCCCGATCTTCCGCTTACTGAACCCGTGACCGATACAAAATTCAGAGCAAGTCTTGATTTTGAAGGGCTCACACAGATCAGCTCGTTATACACGATGCTCGGGGATATGTATTATTCCGCAGATAATCTTGAGAGCACATTCAAGGCATACGACAATTCCCTGTTTTTTTACGCCAGCAATCCGCTCACTCTTAATAACTATGCCTATTTCCTTGCCGAGAACAACGGCGATCTTGAAAAGGCTCTTGATATGAGCAGGAAAGCTCTTGACCAGGATCCCGAGAACGAAATATATCTCGACACATATGCCTGGATACTGTTTAAGAAGAAAGATTATAAGGATGCGCTGGAATATCAGACAAAGGCGGTGGAGTCGGCTGAAATTGCCGGTGAGCCTGTGGCTGAATATTATCATCACCTCGGCGATATCTATTTTATGAACCATCAGCCGGAGGAGGCTGTGAATAACTGGGAGAAGGCTCTTAAGCTTGAGCCGGACAACGCTCTTTTGAAGAAAAAGGTTGCCCACAAGACTTTTTTCTTTGAATAGATGTCGGTTTCATGTAGTGTAAGATGATGTAAGGAAATATGGTAAATATGAAAAGATTTGTTGCCGTGCTGTCAGTGATGATATGCATGGCTATATCACAAGGGACTGTCTGCAGTGCGCAGGAGGCTGTCGGAGAGACAGTGCGACATGAGGCTGTCGATTCGATCGCTTCACGGTATGTCGACTGGCAGACCGCTACGATATCCGGAAAACTTAAAATGGAAGGGCTGCCGGTGAGCCCGAGTGTGAAAATTTTCATGGAGCGCGACAGCAGCATGATAATATCTCTTAGGGCGCCTTTCATGGGAGAGGTGGGACGTGCGGAGATATATGCCGACACCTTGTTGGTGGTCAACAAAATGAAAAAAACTTTTGTAAGGGAGCCGCTTTCTCAGGCATTGGCGTCTTATCCGGGGACGCTGGCTGATGTCCAGAATATACTGTTATGCCGTCCGGTGATAGCGGGACAGGGATTGCTCACTCCTGAAATTGCAGACGCTGTAGATATTTACCCCGGGGCAGACGGTCAATTCTCCTTGATTCCGGTAGAAGAATGTGCGTTAGACGGATTTAATTACGGCTATCTTATCGATCTCCTTTACCGTCCTGCGGCATTGCTGGTATTGCCAATGTCAAAAGAATCGACTGTCGTGAGTGTATCATATGATTACGGGGATAAGGGGTGTGATATTAATGTCGCCTATGAATCTCCCGAAACCAACAAAGGTGCGACATTGGAGCTGGATTCCCCTGTATGGGGAGGATCGGCGATTCAGCCTCTGAAAATAAATGATAAATACACACAATTAAACTTTTCCGATTTCATGAAATCTTTCTGATAGGAATTTAGCTTACCTCTCATGACAAAATATCTCAAGGGAATATTTGCGATCTGTGTTGTCTCGTCAGCCTTATGCAGTGTAATGGCGGAAGCGATGTATGCGTCTTCTGTCCCACAACATAAAACCGCATCCGCAGGGAAACAGACGGCCAATAATAAGAAAAGCGTATCAGCCCAAAAGAAGGCAGGCGTCAAACAGTCGGCTGCGACATCTTCTGCAAGAAAAAAGGTAAGACAAGAGACGTCAGCCGATGTTAAAAAACGACAGGAGGCGACCCAGAAAGAAATCAGACAGACCGAACAGCAGATCAAGGAGAACGAGAGATCAGTGAGACAGGGGCTCAGTGAGCTTGGCAAACTTGAGGGTGAAATTTCAGCATCGAAGAAAAAAATTTCGGAAACTACAGGCAAGATTAACGCTATTTCCGGAAAAATCGGTTCGCTTGAAGGTGGTATTTCAAAGAATGAATCGGAGCTTCAGAAGCTTCGCGACGAATATCTGAGGGCTGTGAAAAAGATGCGTGTGGCGCGTAAAAACAGGTCGGGACTCGCGTTTGTATTTGCCTCAGAGAATTTTAACCAGGCATTGCGGCGCATGCGTTATCTCAAACAGTTCTCCGCATGGAAAGACAGGCAAAGCGATGCCATCAATGCAAAAACTTCTCAACTCAAGACCCAGCGTGATCAGCTTGCCGCTGCCAAAGTGGAGCAAGACAAGGCTCTCAAGCTTCAGAAATCGGAGCAATCGGTCTTGCAGCAACAATATGGCAGACAGGATGCCATTGTGGCAGAGTTGCGTGCTAACGGAAAGGCTTTGCAGACGCATCTCAGCAAGAAGCAGGCGGAGGCAAATGAGTTGCGCAACAGGATTTCAGCACTTATAGCGGAAGAGGAGAGACGTGCCGCCGAGGAGCGTGCGCGTCAGGAAGCGGCACGCCGGGCAGAGGAAGAACGTATAGCACGAGAGGAGCGTGCGCGCAAAGAGGCGGAGGAAGCAGCCAAAGCCGAAGCGTTGGCAAAAGCGGAGGCTCAGGCAAAGGCGGAAGCGGATGCCGAGGCGGCGCGTCTGCTTGCTCAGAAAGAGAAAGAGGCAAAGGCGGGCGATAAGAAAGCCAAGGCTGAAGCTGAGAAGCTGAGAAAAGAGCAGGAAGCCAATGCGCGTAAAGCAAAGAAAGAGGAGGAAAAACGAAAGAAGGAGGAAGAAAAACGCAGGAAGGATGCCGGGAAAGCGTCGGAGACAAAGGAGACTGCGAAGAATTATGCCGATGCACGCAAGCGTGCACCCCGCTCGTCGTCAGCTTCAGCCGGCTCTGCCGCTTCGTCAGTAGCGTCGGCAACTGTACAGAAAGGTAATTTTGCGGCAATGAAGGGGAGTCTTCCGAAGCCTGTTTCCGGATCTTTCAGAGTAACTTCCAAATTCGGAAGGCAGTCTTTGCCTGATCTGCCGGATGTTGTCTATGATAATCCAGGCATAGATGCAGAAGTCGGTTCCGGGGCACCTGCACTGGCGGTATATGGCGGGAAGGTTTCAGGGGTATATATGATTCCCGGCTACAATACGG
>JAIDJJ010000542.1 GCA_029052265.1 Muribaculaceae bacterium | reverse complement strand
AATTAACCAAAACATCCTGTTCAATATTTCCGAATACAGAGCATAGTATAAAATCTTGAATATTGTATATAATCAGACATAATGAAACAGATATTACCAAGACCGCACAAATAAAAACTTTGACTCCGGAATTGGCTGATGTCATGTCATTTGCTCCAATAGACTGGCTTATGACCGCAGAACCTCCGACAAGAAGTGCAGCTATTATACTCATCACAAAGGACATGACGAAATCTATGAGCGATACTCCCGATATGGCAGCCTCACCCAGAGAAGAGACCATCAATGAATCCACAAGTCCGACACTGTATTTCAGCGTTTGTTCCACAATAAGGGGAAGAAACAAAATAGCCAGACCCCGGTTTGAGTAAAACCGAGGTCCGGACAGCAACTTGTTTTTCGGGTCTGGATTCAAGGTAAACGGGTCATTCGATTATAATTTTTTCACCGGGACGCACAATAATCTTATTTGCTATTGCAAATTCCTCAGCAGCCTTGTCACTGAAATTATATCCGTCATTAGCTGTGCTGTTATGGTATGGTATTGTGTGGACGGCTTTTATCATCTCAGCGGCTCTTGCCGCCTCGTCATTGTCCATATTATAGACTCCGTCGGTACATAGAAAAGCATAATCTATCTTCATCTCAGCCATAGTTCCGTCACGCATCTGGTCGGTAGTGGACGTGTCTCCTGAAACATACACTTTTTTCCCATTACAGAAAGTCAATACATATCCCACGCAACTATTCGGATCGTGCATACGATTGAATCCAGCTTGAACCGGCTCAACGGTCACATAGTCGAGTATGAATTTTTGGTGCTTGCTTTTGATTATCGCATCTCGGCTTCGTATTATACGGCATCCTTCACTGCGGTTCACTACTTTTCCAATGGCATTGTGGTCGAAATGTTCATGCGTTACAAGTATGAGATCGGCCGGTTTTGAATAGTCATCTCCGCTGTACGGGTCAATATAAATCACTTTGCCGTTATCCGTGACGATACACAGAGAGGCTTGTCCCATGTAAGTCAGTTCTACCTTGCCCGACTTTGTGGTGTCGTTTCCTAACTGTGGCAGCTTGCCAGTATCCGGTTCAACTGCATTACAGGAAGAACAGGAAAATATAGCTATCAATGCAAATAAGACAGCTTTTATACGAGTGTGCTTCACGGGGCAATTTTAATTAGTATGATGCGAAACGATGGTTCTGGTCAAGGTCATCAATCTTCTTCATCTCGTCCGGCGTCAGTTCAAAGTCAAATATATCAAAATCCTCGGCTATGTGTGCCGCATTAGTAGAACCGGGAATAGCGACGTTTCCACTTTGGAGTTGCCATCGCAGTAGTATCTGATAGGGAGTTTTTTCATGAGCGGCGGCTACAGCGCGTATCACATCGTTTTGAGCAAGAGTTTTAATTCCGGTGCCTTTACCGCCTAATGGGAACCACGACTCCATGACAGTACCAAGAGAGGCTATGTGATTTTTAACCGAGCGGCTCTGATGATAAGGATGTGTTTCATTCTGAATGACCGCCGGGGTGATTGTTACATTTTTCATCAGTCGATCAATGTCATCCTCATAGAAATTAGAAATACCTATTGAGCGTATTTTTCCATCCTTTACACCTCGTTCCATTGCCTGATATGCGTGTATATCATTAGGAGCGGTATGATGGAGCAACAACAGGTCTATGTAGTCAAGACCGAGACGCTCCAGACGTTCATCGACCTCCTCATCTGCCTGGGCAAACTGCGACGTCCATAGCTTGGAGGTCACAAATATCTCCTCTCGTTTGATGCCAAAATCATTCATGGCACGGCGGATTCCTCGTCCGACACCGACTTCGTTGCCATAGATGTCGGCCGTATCGATCAGGCGCATTCCCACCTTCAAAGCGTTGTATACAGATTCTTCCGCCTGCGCATTGTTTAGAAGATAGGTGCCGATTCCGATTATCGGCATTTCATAACCGCTGTTAAGAGTAACAGTACGAGTATCGAAATTAAATCCGTCCGGCAGATATGTGTCGTTATTGCCCGTGTTGTCTTTGCCGTCGTTATCCGACGGAGTTTCATTGATTTCCGGCTCGCTGACATTTGTAGCATTGGATTCCTCAGGAGAACATCCGCACATCAGGAATATGCCTGAAATCAAGAGAGTAGTCATTATTTTCATAAAGTTTTTGGAATTGTATTTTGGCAAAGTTATGAACTGAATTACATTATCCGCTTACATTTTTGGCTGTCTTCCATTCAAACTTTTCATTGAATATCAGCAAAAAGGGAATATGTGAACGTATCAAGGCAATATTGACAAGTCAGTCCGGCTATAATTCGTTAATTTTGCAGATGTTGCTGAAACAAACAAAATCTTATGGACAAACCTCAGAAATACGACATACCTACGCTCGCCAATATCGAGGCTCCATCGTTCCACGAAGGGGATGTATTGGTATACAATACAGTTGCAGATAAATGTACCCCGTCAGACTATGTCGGCAGATACCATATACATATACTCTGTCGTACAGGTAAGGTACAGTTTTCTCTTTCAAGTCGAACTTTCACCATAACTGAAGGCGATTTCTCAGCATGGACGATTGACAGTGAAGTGACAGATGTACTATATTCACCCGATTTTGACGCAGACATCCTGCTGGTATCAAGAAATTTTCTTTTGGAGAACAATCCACAGTCAACATGGGCCACAAAAGGATATCTGTATATAAAGGAGAATCCGGTTTTTCATCTTAGTAATGATGAATGGAATCTCCTGTATGATGATTTCATTCATTTCAATGAAAGGCTCCGAAGGACAGGACACGTTTTCCGCCGGGAAATATTAGGACGGCACATGCAGATTTTCCTTTATGACCTATGGGGCATATATGCCGCTGAAATCAATAGGAACAAAATACTTAACGACAATACCGCCAATATCTTCACTCGCTTTCTTGACCTTGTGAGACAAAAAAATACCGAAAGCCGGGAAGTCGCATTTTATGCCGACCTGCTGTGTGTCACCCCAAAGTATCTTTCAGAGGTCGTGCGCAGAGCCAGTGGCAAGCCGGCTTCTTATTGGATAAACGGCTATGCCGTACAGGAAATTGTGGCTCTGCTCAAACGTCAGGACATCACAATTTCCGAAATCTCCTCTCGTCTTAATTTTTATAGCCAGTCTCATTTCAGCCGGTTTGTGAAAAATATGCTTGGAGTGTCGCCTACAGAATATCGCAACAATCTCGAATGCAAATAATCTAAAATAAGAGCGACCGTTGCCGTGGTCGCTCTTATTTAGATAGCCTTAAATCTGTGTCTGAGTCCCAAGTGCGCTCCACGCCGAGCGGGATAGGTGTGGGCTGGCGGGTGGTGCG
>JAIDJJ010000541.1 GCA_029052265.1 Muribaculaceae bacterium | reverse complement strand
ACGCGTCAGATCGTCTGCAGCGGCAGAGGTGAAGAAGAGACAGGAGAAAGGATGATACGCTTGCTGTCTTTGTTGAACTCAATCACCTTGAAGTTGAGCTTCTCGTCAAGCTTAGCCTGTGAGCCATCTTCCTTTACGAGATGTTTCGGAGTGGCGAAGCCTTCAACGCCATATTCAAGAGCGATGACAGCGCCTTTGTCCATAACTTCAGTGATTGTGCCTTCGTGGATTGAGCCGACAGTGAAGATTGTCTCAAATACATCCCAGGGATTCTCTTCAAGCTGCTTGTGTCCGAGAGAAAGACGACGGTTGTCTTTGTCGATTTCGAGCACCTGAACCTCGATGTCGTTGCCGACCTGAGTGAACTCTGAGGGGTGTTTGATCTTCTTTGTCCAGGAAAGGTCGGAGATGTGGATAAGACCGTCCACGCCTTCCTCGATCTCAACAAACACGCCGAAGTTTGTGAAGTTGCGCACTTTGGCAGTGTGGCGAGAGCCGATAGCGTATTTCTCTTCGATATTCTCCCAGGGATCTTTCTTGAGCTGCTTGATACCGAGGCTCATCTTGCGGTCGTCGCGGTCGAGAGTGAGAACCACAGCCTCTACCTCGTCGCCAACCTTGAGGAAGTCCTGAGCGCTGCGGAGGTGCTGGCTCCAAGACATCTCAGACACATGGATGAGACCTTCTACTCCGGGCTGCACTTCTACGAATGCACCGTAGTCAGCCATAACCACTACGCGGCCTTTGATGTGATCGCCGACTTTGATAGTCTGGTCAAGTGCGTCCCAAGGATGGGGGAGAAGCTGCTTAACACCGAGGGCGATACGCTTCTTCTCGTTGTCGAAGTCGAGGATAACGACTTTGATGTCCTGATCAAGCTCGACAACTTCGCGGGGATCTGAAACCCTGCCCCATGAGAGGTCTGTGATGTGTACGAGACCGTCAACACCACCGAGGTCAACGAATACGCCATAAGGAGTGATATTCTTGACTTTGCCCTCAAGAACCTGTCCTTTTTCGAGCTTGGAGATGATTTCACGTTTCTGAGCCTCAAGTTCAGCCTCGATGAGAGCTTTGTGAGACACAACAACGTTTTTATATTCCTGGTTGATTTTTACAACCTTGAATTCCATAGTCTTGTCGACGAATACATCATAGTCGCGGATAGGACGGACGTCGATCTGAGAGCCGGGGAGGAACGCCTCGATGCCGAACACATCCACGATCATGCCGCCTTTTGTGCGGGATTTGACATAGCCTTTGATGATCTCGTCGTTTTCGAGAGCCTGGTTGACGCGGTCCCAGCTGCGTGTCTGGCAAGCCTTCTTGTGAGAGAGGCGGAGCTGACCGTTCTTGTCTTCGAGAGTCTCGATGAATACCTCTACTTCGTCACCAACCTTGAGGTCAGGGTTGTAGCGGAATTCAGAAACAGGGATGATGGCGTCTGACTTCATGCCGATGTCGACACGAACTTCACGTTTTGAAATGGATTTTACCACGCCAGTCACCACTTCGTTGTCTTTAGCTGTCTTAAGAGACTCGTCGTAGGTGTTTACAAGCTCCTCGCGGCTCTTCGAACCAGCTGTTTCGCCGTTTGCATAGGCATCCCAATCGAAATCTTCAATCGGGGTTTGAACTTTAGATTCAGTCATTAAAAGTTAATAAATTGGGTTGTTAATTCTCTTTCTTGCGGGATAAAAGCCCCACAAGCGCTGCAAAGGTAGTTATTTTTTTGATTATGTGCAAATAAAAAGGCATATGTGATAAGTTTTTTCATCACATATGCCTTTTTTATGGTTACACGGAGTTATAAATCCAGCATGTGGGTCTCGCGCGAGAGGTTGTCCAGGTATTCCTGCCGGTCTTCCACCACCATTTCATCAAATTGTTCCGCACCTATGGAAATGCGGTTCTGGCGTTCGCGCCACCATTTGCCGAACCGTCGTCCTATCCATTGAAGTTGCAGACTGTCATAGAGGTTGTGTGCCTCATCGAAAATTTCTTCAATAGTGTCGAGAGAGTGAGATTCAAGTGCCTTTTCAAGGTAGCTTCGGGGCATCACCTGGCCGCCGACATCCACCCATTCTTCCGCTTCCTCTCCGTCACGGTCCGGAATAACGGCGTCCGGGAGTGAGAGCGACAGGTATTTATAGATGGCTGCGGTATAAAGTGATTTTGCCCTTTCCAATGCCGCGCGGGTGAATTTCATCCCTTTGTATCTCAGATAAAGGTCGTCGTCTGCCGGACGTGCGAGGAGTTCGGTGATCGTATCGATTGCATTCAGCATGCTGTCGACAGTGAATGGGTTTAGCACGTTGAAAGTGATTCTGTCGTGCAGCGGGAGTTTCCTTTTGAGTCTCCTGTCTCGTGTCGGCCATTTCTGTTCGTCCCTCAATAGCCCGCAAGAGCGGAGCATCGCCCCGGGCACCACGACGGTTGCTCCGCGCTCGTCTCCGAAAAGGTATGAAAAAGGGAAATCGGATGAATCCGGATGGGTTTTGTGCGCTCCCATTATCATGGAAAATGCACCGATCTTTGCCCCAAACATTATGTATGCCCCGGATGATGTCTTGACTCCGCGTTCGAGCACTCCCCAATGGACAGGCCCAAGCTTATACATATGGTTGCTTTGGTTGGTTGAAGAGCCGGCATTCATGAAGGCTGTCTGGCAGCCGATCATGAGAGTCGCTTTATGCATGCTGACGCTGTATGGTCCCGCCAATATAGCACAAGCCTCACCGTTTTCAAACGAGCAATTGGCGAAAAACAGAGAGTCGTGGGCTGAAAATCCTTTTTCCACTTCAGCGCCTTGCCCTATGTAACAGTTGCGTAGAATGGCGCCGGAATCGGCTTTGCCGTCTTCAATTATAAAATTTTCCGCATCGACTCCGCTTCCGATATATGCCAATGGTCTTCCGGATCCGGCATTGTTGATGAGGGCGCCGTTTACAAGCGATCGCGCGCCTTCTATTTTTGTTCCAGCCCCCACACTCACATTTATTATCCTTCCGCAGTCGCGCACAATGGCTCCGTCTCCGATTTCAAGCCTTACTCTTTTTGAGTCAAGGAAGTCGTGAATGCCCGGGTTGATGTTGTTTTCAACCCATTTCGGCATTCTTGCCATTAGGGTGGCTGCCTGTGCCGAAAGTCCCGGAT
>JAIDJJ010000540.1 GCA_029052265.1 Muribaculaceae bacterium | reverse complement strand
CAATGTGACCTTCCCTCCGAGACCAAGTGTCCTTATCAGATCCTTCATGCTTTCCACTGCGTATCCCGTGCCTATGAAATGAAGATGGAAATCAATTTTATCTTTCAGCAACGCGACTGACTCAAGAATTGTCCTGATCCCCTTTTCCCATATATGCTGACCTACAAACAACAATCCGAGAGTGTCGGAGTTCATCCCTATTCTTCGTTTTGCATCCTCTTTATATTCACGGAGACCACCGGTGATGACAGATGCGAAATCATTGCCGTTTTCGACAACTGTCAGTTTCCCTTTGTAACCGTATTCCCGAACAGTCTCCTCTACCTGAGCCTGCGGAATCCATACTTCATCACAGGAATTGAAAAAATTCAATATCCTTTTCATTATTATCGGCACACACCAGGGCATATGTTGAAATGAATGTTCGAGGTCGGCACGATATTTCGAATGGAAAGTGCCGATGAGCGGAATATCCTTATGTTTTTTCACATATACTGCAAGGCGACCCGAAGAGAACGGACAATGTGAATGCAGCAACCGGAAATCTGTATTTCTTAACCGTCTCCAGATAAAAGGGTCAAGTTTCGGATACCCGTATCTATAAGGTTTTCTTGACCGTATCGGCAACGAAAAAAATCGCATTACTGAATATGGATATTCCCCTTTTTCGGGATTCCATGGAGTCACTACACAGGGCTTATACCCTTTCTCACCAAGCCAATAGACATAATTTTGCACCGCCAGTGTCACTCCGTCAAGAATCGGAGGGAAACTGTCGTTAAAAATGCCATATAGTCCTTTTTCTGTAGGATGTGAATAAAAACTTCCCATTTATGGTGCAAAATTATACGTTTCTTAACTTTTATCCAAACTATATAACGCATAACACCACCTCAATTGTTAAAAAAATCATTGCCTTTATCAGCAATGATTTGTATTTTCGGGGCTACGTTGACATTATATCTGCTGTCCGCATAGCAAGTACGGTTGTACTATCATTTTGTGGGAAGGGGTCTTAGTTTCATTTTGCAGATTTATAACAACCATTTAAATAAAATATATTTGTGGCAAGAAAAATGCGATAATAATTTCATAATTTTGCAAATCCAAATTTAGAAGTTGATACGTATGACCCAAAAGCATTTTTTATTTTTCAACATATTCCTTGCCGGAATCGTCAGCAGCCTGACATGTCAGGCTCAGAATGTGACGACTGAGAATCCCGGAGACACCATCCCCTGGACTGAACTTGATGATTTTGTAATCACAAAAAGGAAATCGGGGAATTTCAAACTGTCAGGACCTGAAAACGCTTTTCAAATCAACCGGACCGAACTGTTCAAGGCGGCATGTTGCAATCTGGGCGAAAGCTTCACCACAAATCCGTCTGTCGACGTAAACTATTCCGACCCTGCAACCGGTGCCAAACAAATAAAGCTTCTTGGTCTCTCAGGCAGCTATGTGCAGATGCTGACTGAAAACCTCCCTAACTTCAGAGGTGCGGCACGCCCTTATGCATTGAGATA
>JAIDJJ010000054.1 GCA_029052265.1 Muribaculaceae bacterium | reverse complement strand
GTAGAATGCATGTTGAATGATGAGGCTTTCATTATCAACCCTCCGGAAGGAAGTGCTGTGTATATCGCAGACTGGAAATCCTTTATTCCCCCTATCACATCGCTTGTCATAGGTGTCGAGAACATGGAGAATTTTCTCAAAATACGGAATCACGGATCACTTTTTGACAATTGCCTGACTGATGCTGAAACCGATATTATCTTCGTAGCGAGATATGCTTTTTCATTAGATATATCCAGATGGCTGGAACAAATCCCCAACCGATATCTTCATTTCGGAGATTTCGATCTTGCAGGCATTGATATATTCCTCAACCAGTTCAAGCCATATGTGAAAGAAAGAGGCTCTTTTTTTATCCCTTCAGATATCAGCAGACGAATAAGCAGAGGCTCCCGCAAACGATATAATGAGCACTTCCAGAAATATAGCCATCTCACGGCTGCCGATGACGACTTAAGCGGTCTTATCGCCTTGATACACCGCTACCGCCGGACATATGACCAGGAAGGTTACATCAAGACTGACAATTTACTTCGACATAACCGTGGTATTTCGGAGGATGATTTTATGTAGTGAAATTTGGACAAACAAACTCTTTTTGCTAAATTCTGTCCAATTGGGAAATATCCTCTGACTTTCCTTCTGTTCACGAACTTACGACATATTCGCGGAATGAAAATTGGACAAACAAATTTCACGGTCTGACGGCGTAAAATCGAATAGAAACAACAATGGACAAACAAATTTTACTTTGTTTGTCCATTGATTTGTAAGTGATTATATACTATGACGCGGATTAATACTCCTCTTCGTTGAAGAAGAAGTCGTCTTTGGAGGGGTAGTCGGGCCAGATTTCCTCGATGCTTTCGTAGGTCTCTCCTTCGTCTTCCATCTCCTGAAGGTTTTCGATTACTTCGAGCGGTGCGCCACTGCGCATTGCGTAGTCAATGAGCTCGTCTTTTGTTGCGGGCCAGGGTGCGTCTTCAAGTTTAGACGCGAGTTCAAGTGTCCAGTACATAGTTGTATATGATTTAAGTTTTTTATTTATGCCAAGTTATTTCGGGAATGCCCGCGATGTGGTTAAAATATCTTGCGAGGATAAAGAGGTAGTCGGATAGCCTGTTTATGTATGACAAAAGGAGAGGGTCGACATATTCATTGTCCATAAGAGAGATTATCCTGCGTTCTGCCCTTCTGCAGACAGCTCTTGCCACATGAGCCTGGGCTGAAAGGGGAGTGCCGCCGGGAAGCACAAACGCATTGACTTTGGGAGTCGCGGCATCAAGAATGTCGATGCGTTTTTCCAAATCCTTTAGATGCTCTTCTGTGAGTCCCCAAGCTGCCGGTTGTTCTCCTTCAGGAACCTCGCAGGCAAGATAACCTCCAAGATTGAACAGCATGTTCTGCACGCCGTGAAGGAAATTTTTTTCTTCTTCAGGGCAGTCCGGATTTGACAACACACATCCAAGGAAAGATGAGAATTCGTCAAGAGTGCCGTATGCCTCAAGACGGACATCGTTCTTGCGTATGCGGGTGCCTCCAACTAAAGAAGTGGCGCCAAGGTCGCCTGTGCGTGTATAAAGTTTACTTTTCTCCATAAACAAAAATTATGAAGTTAAAATTGTGATTTCGTATAGGTGGAAATCTGAAATTTCTATTTTTTAACGCAGAGAGGGGCATATTGTTGTGAAATATGTACAGATTATTATTCAGACAGTGTTAAAAAAAAGAAAACCTGATTGGAGAGGGTGTGAAAAAGTTGTATATTTGCAGTTGAAATCCCGGATGCAGAGGACACTTTCAATGTAAGACATTACGGGATAAACCAATCAGATAAAAAGCGAGCATGTCGGAACAGAAGCCATATATAGTGTCGGCGCGGAAATATCGTCCCGCGACGTTTAAGACAGTCGTGGGGCAACGGGCGCTGACGGCAACCCTGAAAAACGCCATAGACAGCGGGCGCCTTGCGCAGGCTTATTTATTCTGCGGCCCCAGAGGAGTGGGCAAGACCTCCTGTGCCCGGATCTTTGCGAAGACAATCAATTGCCTGTCTCCCACGACAGATGGTGAGGCATGTGGGGAATGCGAGTCGTGCCGTGCCATAGAGCAGGGGGTGTCGTTCAATCTTGTAGAGCTTGACGCGGCGTCAAACAATTCGGTAGATGATATACGGTCGATAACGGAGCAGGTCAATGTGCCTCCCCAGAGCGGCCGTTACAGGGTCTTCATTATCGATGAGGTCCACATGCTTTCAAATTCAGCGTTCAACGCCTTTCTAAAGACACTTGAGGAACCTCCGAAATATGTGGTGTTTATTCTCGCCACAACCGAGAAGCATAAGGTGATCCCCACCATATTGAGCCGTTGCCAGATATATGATTTCAAGAGGATCACTGTCAACGACATGGTGGATCATCTTGAATATGTGGCGCGGGAGGAAGGTGTGACCGCCGACCGGGAAGCGCTCGGGGTCATAGCGTTGAAGGCAGACGGCGCAATGCGTGACGCGCTTTCCATATTTGACCAAGTCGCAGCCTCGTCAAGAGGGGAAGTGACATATGAGAGCACAATCGAGAATCTGAACGTGCTTGATTATGATTATTATTTCCGGCTCGTGGATGCATTCAGGAATGCCGATATTCCAGAATCGTTGCTGATCTACAAAAATATCCGCGACAAGGGCTTTGATTCATTGTTTCTTGTGAACGGGCTCGCCGCTCATATCAGAGACCTGATGGTCGCGGCAGACGCACGTACGGCAGGTTTGCTTGAGACATCAGAAGAGGTCGCCAAGAAATATGTCGCGCAGGCAAAGACCTTGCCGGTGCAGTGGTATTATACCGCTATAAAACTGCTTAGCGACTGTGACCTCAACTACCGGACGGCTACAAACAAGCGGCTCTTGGTGGAATTGGTGTTGATAAGGTTATGCCAACTGTCAAAACCATCATCGCCCCCTTTTGATTCGATGGATCGTCAGGTGCCGCTGGGCGATCCTACGGTTTCGCGGCATAATCCTGTTTCAGATCCTGTTGTCAGTCCCTCTTCGTCCGGTGGTGTGGAGCAAAAAAATACGGGTGGATCCGTTACACAGTCTCCCGCTCCGGTATCGGCACCGGGAATGCCGACATCCGGCACGCGGGTAGAGATGGCTGCTCAGGGTATTACCGCGCCGGCACCGACGCCCCCCTCGCGTCCTCAGCCTTCGGTCCCCGCAAGGGGTAAAGTGGCTCAACGTCCTGTAGGTTTCAGGCTTAACGAGCAAAAATCGGGAGGTACGGTAAGTACGGTTAGACTTGAACAGAGAAATACCCCCATCTCCTATGATGCATTTATGAATGCCTGGGGAAGTTTTATCGCCCGTAATCCTTCGCTGCATATTCTTGTCAACGCGATGAGGAGTGCGCAGCCACGCCAGACCGGAGAACATTCATATGGCATTATAGTAGATCATCCTGCGCAGCAGCAGGCATTTGAACTTTCGATGGGTAAGCTTCTGGAATATCTCAGGGATCAGTTGGAAAATGATTTTCTGGTGTTGAAAGTCGAGATAAATACCGATCCGGTTCAAGCCCGGCAGCTTCCTCCCCGAGAATATCTTAAGCAAGTTGTTGCGTCAAATCCGGCTATGGCAAAATTTTTGAGCGAGCTTGACGGAGAGTTGGTTTAAGTGTATAAAAGATTAAAATAGTGTTAAATTATATTAATTATATATATGCAGACAGGTAAAAAAGGTAAATTAGGGAAATAATAGGGATAATTTTTACTATCTTTGCAAAAACATTCCGGAGGGGACGTAAGTCTCCTCCTCTTTTTTAACAAAAAACGAGTTTCCTTACAGATGCCGTTGACTTGCCGGACGGGCAAGCTGCGGCAATCTTCATGGAGACCGCCTTTAAATAATAGAAGATGATCGACAAAGCCGCACTTACACAATTCATAGAGAAGCAACTCGCAGGAACCGATCTTTATCTTGTAGACGTGAAAGTCAGTCCGCAGAACGAGATTACAGTGGAAATAGATTCCGATACGTGTGTGGACATAGACCGTTGTGTGCAACTGACCAGAGAGATCGAAGGGTCATTCAGCCGCGAGGAAGAAGATTATGAACTGGAAGTAGGTTCGAGCGGTCTGACATCCCCTTTTAAGGTAAGACGCCAATATAACAAAAATCTCGGCAACGATGTGGAGGTTCTTACCAAAGACGGGAAGAAGTATAATGGTATGCTTCGGGAAGCCGGAGACGACACATTCACAGTAGTGTGTGAAGAGAAGGTGAAGAGAGAGGGGTCGAAGCGGCCGGTCCTGGAGAAGGTTGACCGGATCTTCCGTTATGAAGAGGTGAAATACACTAAATATCTATTACAATTCTAAAGTCTTATGGCAAAGAAAGCAGAGACCGTCAATATGGTCGACCGTTTTGCAGAGTTCAAAGAGCTCAAAAATATCGACAAGACCACCATGATAAGTGTATTGGAGGAATCATTCCGCAATGTTCTTGCGAAAATGTTTGGCTCCGATGAGAATTTTGATGTTATCATGAACCCGGACAAAGGGGATTGTGAGATATATCAGAATCTTCAGGTAGTGTCTGACGGCGATGTTGACAATCCCGACATGGAGATAGGGCTCTCCGAGGCTCGGGAGATCGACCCTGAGTGCGAGATCGGGGAAGAGGTGTCGAAGCAGATATTTTTTGAAAAGTTTGGTCGCCGTGCGATCCTGAACCTTCGTCAGACACTTCAGTCGAAGATTCTTGACCTTCAGAAAGAGGCAATATCATCCAAATTCAAAGAGCTTGAAGGAGAAGTGATCACAGGGGAGGTTCATCAGGTATGGAAGCGCGAGGCGCTTCTTATAGATGAAGACCAGAATGAACTCATCATGCCCAAAGACGAGCAGATTCCGAGCGATTCGTTCCATAAAGGGGATATGGTGCGTGCTGTCGTGAAGCGCGTTGACAATATGAACAACAATCCCAAAGTCATAGTGTCGCGTACAGACGACCGTTTCCTCCGCCGCCTTTTTGAACAGGAGGTGCCGGAGATCCACGATGGTCTTATCACGATACGTGCGGTGGCGCGTATTCCGGGAGAGCGAGCGAAGATCGCAGTGGAGAGCTATGATGACCGTATTGATCCTGTAGGGGCTTGCGTGGGCATAAAGGGCAGCCGTATCCATGGCATCGTGCGTGAGCTTCGCAACGAGAATATAGATGTCATCAACTATACGGCAAATCCGCAGTTGTTCATCCAGAGGGCATTGAGCCCTGCAAGCATTTCTTCGATCCGGCTTAACGAAGAGGAGAAGAAAGCGGAAGTGTTTCTTCATCCCGAAGAGGTGTCGCTTGCCATAGGCAAGGGAGGTCTCAATATCCGTCTTGCCACGATGCTCACCGGTTATACCATCGATGTGTACCGTGATATAGAGGAGGGAGAGGAGGATATCTATCTCGATGAATTCCGTGATGAGATCGACGGTTGGGTTATCGAGCAGCTTAAGAATATCGGGCTCGGAACTGCCAAGGCTGTATTGAATGCGACTCCCGACAAGCTTGAGCAGGCGGATCTTGAAGATGACACCATCCAGCATGTGCTTGACGTGATCAGGGCAGAATTTGATGACTGATATAATATCAGCGATGCCCTCTCTTTCCTCAAAATTAAATAGAAACAACCCTTCACCAATATATGCGCATAAAAATCAGTAAAGTAGCAAAAGACCTGAACGTCGGAGTCAACACGGTGGTTGAATTCTTGCGTAAACAGGGCATTGACGTGGAGAACAATCCCAACGCAAGAATAGACGACGCGGCTGAAAAAATGCTTAAGAGCGAGTTCAGCAGCGACCGTGATGACAAGAAAAGAGTAGAAGACTTTACAAACGGCAGGCAGAAGCCCCGCAGGGGGTCCGACCGTTTTGAATCGTCGGCAGGAGGCTCTATCCCGGCGGCACCCGGTCTTAAAGTGCTCGGGAAAATAGATCTTGACGCACAGCGCCGGGGCGGCTCCCGTCATGGGAACAATCAGTCAAAGCAATCCCGTCAGGGTTCATCTTCGGGCTCAAAATTTTCCGGAGACCGGAATCAGCACAGAGATGACAGACGGCAGGATAAGGTGCGTCAGGACGCAGCCACCCAGCAGAAGCCGGAGGTGAAACCGTCGGCTCCTTCCGTAGCGCAGGCGTCCAAGCCGGAAGCCACTCCTCAGCAGGAAGTAAAAAAAGAAACAAATGCGTTGCCACCTGTACAGGCGACTCAAATAAATAAAGAAGCCCCGAAACAAGAAAAACAGGTTCCAAAAATATCTGAAGTGAAAACTGAGACTCCCAAAGAAGAATCCGCACCGAAACAGGAACAGGGCGAAAGCAATGTGTTCCGCCTCAGCACTCCGCCGGCGCAACCGGAGCTAAAGGTGCTTGGCAAGATTGATCTTTCCAGTCTTAACCAGTCGACACGTCCTAAGAAGCGTGGCAAGGAAGACCGTCGCCGTGGTGACAAGAACCGACAGGGTGGTGCAGCCTCCGGAGGGAATGCCGACTCCCAAAATGCAGACCGTAAAAAACGTAAGCGTATAGGGAAAGAGAAAATAGATATCGAGAAGGCAGCATCTCAGCCCGGATTCGGTTCAGAGAACCGCAATAAGAAGAAAGGTGGCGAAAAGCAATCGCAGGGAGGTAACGCCCAGGGTCAGCAGGCTCAGGGTGGCGGCGACCGCAAACGAGGCGACCGCAACAAAGGTCAGCAAAGCGGCAACCGTAAGAACGACCGCAGACAGAAGCCGGAATCAAATCCGGAAGATGTGCAGAAGCAGGTGAAGGAGACTCTTGCACGTCTTACCAACAAGGCTCCCAAGAAAGGCTTGAAATGGCGCAAGGAGAAAAAAGAGGCAATTCATAACCGCGAACTTGAAAACCAGCGCAGGGAGGCAGCCGAAAGCAAGGTGATCCAGCTTACTGAGTTTGTGACAGCAAACGACCTTGCCAACCTGATGGAAGTTCCGGTCAACAATGTGATCGCCACATGTATGAATATCGGGGTCATGGTTTCTATCAACCAGCGCCTTGACGCCGAGACAATTAATATAGTCGCAGAAGAATTCGGATTCACCACGGAATATGTGAGCGCCGATGTCACTGAGGCAATTGCCCCGGAAGAGGATCAGGAAGAGGATCTCATGCCTCGTCCGCCGATTGTGACGGTCATGGGTCATGTGGACCACGGTAAGACCTCACTTCTGGATTATATCCGCAAAGCGAATGTGATTGCCGGAGAAGCCGGTGGCATTACCCAGCATATCGGAGCCTACAACGTGAAGCTCGCAGACGGGCGTCACATCACATTCCTTGACACCCCCGGACATGAGGCGTTTACCGCTATGCGTGCCCGCGGAGCAAAAGTGACCGACCTTGCCATAATTATTGTGGCGGCAGACGACGACGTGATGCCCCAGACCATAGAGGCTATCAATCATGCTTCTGCGGCCGGTGTTCCGATGGTGTTTGCAATCAATAAGATAGATAAGCCGGCGGCGAATCCGGACAAGATCAAGGAGGAGCTCGCCAACATGAACTATCTTGTGGAAGAATGGGGCGGCAAATATCAGAGCCAGGATATATCCGCCAAGAAGGGTATCGGCGTTGACGAGCTCATGGAGAAAGTGCTTCTTGAGGCAGAATTGCTTGAACTCAAGGCGAATCCCAACAGGATGGCGGTGGGTTCGGTGATAGAGTCCAGTCTTGACAAAGGTAGGGGCTATGTAGCCACCGTGCTTGTGCAGAACGGCACTCTCAAAGTGGGAGACGTGATTCTTGCGGGCACCCACTATGGCAAGATCAAGGCGATGTTCAACGAACGTAACCAGCGGGTGAAAGAGGCAGGTCCGTCAACTCCCGTGCTGATACTCGGAATGAACGGCGCTCCCACAGCCGGAGATGCCTTCAATGTGCTTGAGACCGAACAGGAAGCAAGGGAAATAGCCGGCAAACGCGAGCAGCTTCAGCGTGAGCTCGGACTCCGGACCAAGAAGCGTCCCGGTCTTGAAGAGCTTGGCCGCAGGCGTGCCCTTAACGACTTCCATGAACTTAACCTTGTTGTCAAAGGTGATGTCGACGGATCAGTGGAGGCTCTTTCTGATTCTCTTATCAAACTTTCGACTCCCGAAATCCAGGTCAATGTCCTTCATAAAGGTGTCGGTGCGATCTCGGAGAGCGACGTCACACTGGCGGCAGCCTCGGATGCGATCATTATCGGTTTCCAGGTGCGTCCTTCGGGAGCTGCGCGTAAAGAAGCAGACAAGGAGGGTGTGGAGATACGTCTTTATTCCGTCATCTATAAAGCCATCGAAGAGGTCAAAGACGCAATGGAAGGACTTCTCTCTCCTGAAATCAAGGAAGAGATCACCGGTACGGCGGAAGTCCTCCAGACTTATCATATCTCTAAGGTGGGCACGATTGCCGGTGCCATTGTCCGCGACGGCAAGATCAAGCGTACCAGCAAAGTGCGCGTGATTCGCGACGGCATAGTGATCTATACCGGCGAGCTCGGGTCGTTGAAGAGATTCAAAGACGATGTCAAGGATGTTGTGTCGGGCTATGACTGCGGTCTGTCTGTACAGGGCTACAACGATATCCGCGAAGGCGACCTTATAGAGGCATACGAAGAAGTTGAAGTGAAGAAGACTCTCTGATGGCTTACGTATTGGTAAACATCGGAAGCAATCTGGGAGACCGGAGGCTTAACCTCAGCCGCGCCATGCGGAAGATCGGTGAGCTGTTCGGAGATTTTGAAATAAGTCATGTGGTGGAATCGGAACCTTGGGGTTTTGATTCCACCCATTCTTTTCTGAATCTCGGGATGTCGTTTCAGGCAGATCTCTCTCCGATGGATCTGTTGCGGTGTCTGCAGGATATAGAACGGTCGATCAGCGAGACGCGTCACCGCACTTCCGACGGAGGATATGCCGACCGGGAAATAGACATAGATATAATCGCGATAGACCGTGAAATCATAGACATGCCGGAATTGAAGGTGCCTCATCCTAAAATGCAGGAAAGGCTTTTTGTGCTTGAGCCGATGGCTGAACTTGCTCCCGGGTGGAGACATCCGGTCACAGATCTCACTCCGGTGGAAATGATAATGAAAATCAAAGGATGAAGTCATTGATATTGGCATCGCAAAGTGAACTGATGCTTGTAAAGACAAGCGAAGGGTATCGTCTGCCATCAGAGTCAGAGGCGGAGGTGTCTGACGGTTCGGAGACATTTCAATTCGGCGCATATCTTGCCGCATCGCTTGATGCCGGGATTCCGGTGGCGGATGTACGGCTGGAGCGGAGGGGGCTGCGGGAATCCTGGGGGATGATGCCGGAAGAGCATTACCGTGCAGCCTCAAAAGGGATAGAGCTGCTTAACTGGAGTTCTTCAGAAAGATATTGCGGCAAAGACGGTGTGTCGCTTGTGCGGGCATCGGATATAAGCAAGCGGTGTCCGGAATGTGGACGAGAATATTTCCCGAGGCTGAATCCTGCCGTTGTGGTGCTGGTCAAGAAGGGAGATGAGGCATTGCTTGTACATGCGTCTACCCTGCGCCGGAATGTAATGGCGCTGGTTGCCGGTTTTGTGGAGACGGGAGAGACTTTGGAAGAATGTGTGGCGAGGGAAGTAAAGGAAGAGACATCGCTTGAAATAGAAGACATACGTTATTATGGAAGCCAGTCCTGGCCTTTCCCTCACCAGCTCATGATAGGATTCACAGCCAGATATAAAGGGGGTGAAATCCGTTTTTCCGACGGAGAACTGACAGCCGGGGCATTCTTCAGCAGAGATTCGGTGCCCGTTATCCCTACGATGCCCTCGCTGACAAGGGTAATGATCGATGCGTGGCTGCGCCGTGAGATTTAATTTGCTGTTCACGATACATAAGCCCGGCTTATCTACGGGAAGAAACGGATCAGATATTCAATATCGGATAAATTTGTGATAGGTGTTAAAAACTTTTAGACTTACCCTTCTGTTAATAGAACAGACAACGGATAAATTAAAGTCAGAAGCTTAAAAATAGTTAAAATGGATAAAATAAGAAAAGAGCTTTCACGCTTTCCAAAATGGCTTTTTACGATTTTGACAGGAATGCTTATCCTTTGGCTGACCCTTATGCCGGATCCCCTGGGGGATGATGCCCCGAAATTATTTCCTGGGGCAGACAAGCTGGTACATGGCGTGATGTTCGGATTTCTTACATTCGTCATCCTTCTTGACAGGCAGAGAACCCGGGAATGGAGAAAACAGTCAGACAGGGTCATTGTAATTGCTGCATTGGTTTCATCCTTGTCCGGCATTTTGATAGAGGTGCTTCAGCTTTTAATGGATATGGGCAGGGGGTTTGAAGTGGCAGACATGGCTGCGGATACAGCGGGGGCATTCTTGTGTGCCTGGGGTTGGAAAATTTTACAGAGCCATTGGAGCCGTTGACTACATGACAACCGATGCAGGTTAGCTGCAGAATAATTCCACGAAATTCAAATAGATTCCACGATGTCAGAAAAAGATAAAGATTCCACCATAGAGCAGAATCCTCAAAACGGAGTACATCCGGATGAGTCCTCAACAAACAGCGTCGGGGACAATAAACCGGATGAAGCCGTTGAATCGGGTAAAGAGGATGAGGAAAAAGACAATACTTCCGGGGTGCGACGCCATCGGCTCATTCGCCCTAAATGGCTGCGTGTGGCTTTGAAGACGCTCGTATGGCTCATAGGATTTATAATTCTGATTCCTGTATTGCTTTATATCCCGCCGGTTCAGACATTTGTAAAAAATATAGCCTGCAATGTAGTGTACAAATCGACAGGGATGAAAATCGGGATCGACAAATTCCGTCTCAAATGGCCTGTGGATGTATCTCTTGAAGGGGTAACGGTCATAGAGGCGACAGGCGATACTATGGTATATGCCAAAGAGGTTTTGGCAGATGTCAGGCTTATGCCGCTTCTGAAGCTTGATGTGGATATCAACCGTCTCAGCCTTTTTGACGGTTATTACAGAATGGTATCACCTGACTCATCGATGATACTTAAAGTAAGGGCGGGTATGCTTGAGGTTGACGACCGTAGCTCTGCCAATATAGCCACAAGCGAGATCCTTCTCAATAAAGCTAATCTTAAAGACGGCACCCTGTCACTGTATATGAATGTGTGGAAGCAGAAGCCCTCTCCGACAGATTCCACATCCACCCCTTTCTATATCAAGGCGAATGAACTCAATCTTGATAATTTTTCATTCAGGATGTCCATGTTCCCTACCATCGACACATTGGTGTTTAATGCCGGCAGTCTTGTCTTGAGGAATGGAATCGTGGACCTGGGAAAAAACAGCGTGTCGGCATCATATCTGGGGACGACAGACGGCGATGTGACATATTTTACGCCAACTCCGGAGTATGTGGCGGCTCATCCCGCACCCGCCGCCGATACCACACAGACCACCCCCTCTGCACCGATGGTAATAAAATGTGACTCATTGGACCTTAGCCGATTTGCTGCCATTTATGCAGTCAAAGATGCGAAACCTCTTCCAGGATTCGACCCTTCGTATATAGAGGTGAAGGATGTGGGGTTATCTTTATGCAACTTTTATAATGCTGCGTCAACGATAGAGCTTCCCCTTACAAGAATTGAGGCAAAAGAGCGTAGCGGACTGCAGGTCATGAGCGGATCGGGTACGGTATCTGTAGATTCCACCGGCTTGGCTCTTAAGGATCTTGTGGTCAAGACACCTTATTCCAATATTGCTGTCACCGCAGCCCTCCCTTTCGCTCTCATGGAATTGCAACCTTCAGCCCCTCTCTCTGCCGACGTGAAGGGAAGTCTTGGCATGCCCGATATAGATTCTTTCATGCCCGATCTTAAAATCTATACATCTAAATTACCCGCCAGAAGCCCACTGAATTTGATTTTGGA
Organism: Muribaculaceae bacterium; assembly: GCA_029052265.1. Lineage (GTDB taxonomy): Bacteria > Bacteroidota > Bacteroidia > Bacteroidales > Muribaculaceae > Lepagella. The sequence goes on along the minus strand of JAIDJJ010000054.1, from coordinate 6,447 downwards.
CGCCGACGGCACTCTCTCTGATGCGAAAGTCGGCAAATTTGATATTGCTGTGCCCGGAATCATGTCATTGAATGCTACAGGAAATGCACGGAATGCCCTTGATTACCGTAAGCTTAAAGCCAATATTAAATTTGAGGGGTCTGTCTCGTCACCGGGAGTGATAGACAATATCCTCGGAAATGTTGGATTCAAGATTCCTTCCCTCAAACTTAAAGGGGATGCAACCGCCGAGAATCAGACTTATGGAACCCGCTTCAGCCTTCTTACATCGGCAGGCGACCTTGCGGCACAAGGGAAAGTCAGCATGTCATCGGAAAGATATGGTGCGGAGTTGCGTGTCCGCGACATGAATGTGGCGCATTTTATGCCGGATCTCGGAATCGGAAAAGTCACCGGTTTCATTCAGGCAGACGGATCCGGATTCAATCCTACTGTCCCTTCTGCTGAAACTACCGTAAAGATGGATATCCGGAGCTTGGTTTATCAGAAAAAAACGTTACATGATATCACGGCAGACGTGACATTGCATGACGGCGTTTATCAACTTGTAGCCACCTCAGACAATCCGGGTATACGGTTCAATATTTCCGGCAACGGCACCCTGGCTCCGGATCTTTACACATTTGATCTTAAAGGCAATCTTAAGGAGGTGGATCTCCAGACATTGGGATTGAGTGAGGATGTCAACTCCGGAAAAGGGGAAATCACGCTTCAAGGCTCGGCAAGTCCGGATAAATGGCTATATGATGCCAATCTCAGTATGAATAATGTGCAATGGAGCCTGGGAGAGGACCGGTTCACGTTGCCGGGAGGGCTTGCAGGTTCGTTCAGGGCTACCGGAGACAAGGTGACAGCGAGTGTGGATGCCGACCGTGCAAGCATGGATTTCGTTAGCGCCGGAGGTCTGCAGGAGCTGATAAAGACCTTTACCGAGACGTCAGACTCCGTGTCGTGCCAGATCGCGCGCCGCAATCTTGATGTAGAAGGGTTGCAGCAGGCATTGCCGATGTTCAGGCTTGATGTCAACGCATCAGGGAAAGGAGTGCTCGGTCAATATCTTCGTACCGTTGACATGAGTCTGGATACGGTCAGCTTATATATTGCTAACGACTCCCTTATACGCGGTGCTGTGAATGTGCTGGAGGCATCAAACGGCGACATGCGGGCAGACACGCTGTCGCTCAGACTACGTCAGCGCAATAAATTGCTTGACTATTATGCACACATGGGCAACCGCAGCAACAATCCGCTGGCAGATTTCGCCGATGTAAATCTTAACGGATATCTTGGCTCCAACCGTATTTTGCTGTCTGTCACACAAAAGAATCAGAAAGGAGACACCGGCTACCGTCTGGGTATGACAGGGGCGGTGACAGATTCTGTCGTATCTGTCCATTTCACCCCGTTGAAGGCTATGATCGCCTATCTCCCGTGGCAGTTTAACAGCGACAACCATATTGATTTCAATCTGCTCAATCATCATGTCAATGCCAATCTTTCCGCCAGCAGCAAGGAGAGCAGTATCCTTATGCAGACTCAGCTTGGCAAAGCCGGCAATGATGAGGTTCATCTTGTCTTGAACAATATAAAGATACAGGATTTCTTGCGTCTGTCAGTATTCGCACCTCCGGTGACCGCTTCGGTCAATGCAGACCTGAATGTGGGGTATATCAACGACTGGCTCTATGGGGGCGGGTCTCTCGGGATATCGGATTTCACCTACGATAAGCTTCGTGTGGGCGATTTTGATCTCGGTGTCAAGGCGGGAAGAAATAACGACGGGTCGACCGGGGCTCTCTTGACTCTCAGCATAGACAAACAGGAAGCGATGGTAGGCAAAATGATGCTTGTGCCCGACTCGCTTGGCGCGTTGGTTCCGAAAAAGATGGGTCTTGAACTTACCCATTTCCCCCTGTATGTGGCAAACCCGTTCCTTGGAAACGATGTGGCGCGCCTTTCCGGATATCTTAACGGAGAGCTTGACATGTCGGGGTCATTTGCCTCTCCTGTGCTCAACGGAAGCATAGCATGTGATTCGGTAGGTGTGTTTGTGCCGATGATAGGATCATCAGTCACATTCAGCGACGATTCGCTGGTAGTCGCCGACAATGTAGTGAAGATAGATCAGTTTGATATCTGGGGAGCGAACAAGAATCCGCTGGTGCTTGACGGAAGTGTGGATGCTCGTAAACTGTCGTCTGTCGCATTTAATTTGAATATGAATGCCCGCAACTTCCAGCTGATGAACAACGACAAGAAAGCGCGCAGCGACATTTACGGGAAACTGTTTATGGACATGAATGCTTCAGCTACAGGTTCGCTTGACCGTCTGAACCTGAACGCGGATGTAAAAGTTCTCTCGAATAGTGATGTGACATATTCAGTTTCCCCGACCACCGCGCAGCTGACACAGCAGGATGCAAGCGGGGTAGTGAAGTTTGTCAACTTTAATGACACAAGTTCGGTTGCAGTCGCTGACTCCATCGCTCCTGTAATGTCGATGAGGATAGTGGCGGGACTTACGGTCGATCCCGGCACCCGGGTGCAGGTGGAGATTCCGGGGTCTGCCACCACCGGTAGCGGCAAAGTGGAACTGTCTCCTTCCGGGACTCTCAATTATTTCCAGAACTATATGGGAGACATGCGCCTCAACGGGCAGCTGACATTGGGTAACGGATATGTGAGATACAGCGTTCCTATGGTAGGAGAGAAGAAGTTTGTATTTGATCCCAACAGTAATGTGCAGTGGAGCGGCGATCTTATGAACCCTGCCCTCAACATATCTGCTACAGATGATGTGAAGGCAAACCTTCTGCAGGATGGCAACTCGCGCATAGTTAATTTCCTTGTGAAGTTATCTGTAGGCAATACGTTGTCATCTCCGAAAGTGGTGTTTGACCTTTCTACAGACGATGATATGTCGATACAGAACCAGTTGCTTTCCATGAGTGCCGACCAGCGGAGCATGGCTGCTATAAATCTTCTTGTCACAGGGCAATACAGTGGGGAAGGTGTAAAAACCGCCAGCAGCGACTTGTTGCAGGGGCAGCTTTACGGACTTCTGACGTCGCAGCTCAACAGTTGGCTCGCCAACAATGTGAAGGGCGTGGATCTCAGTTTCGGAGTTGACCAATACAACAAAACGGTCAACGGAGAGACAGGAAGTGCGATGAGTTACAGCTATTCCATGTCGAAATCGTTGTTCGACAACCGTTTCAAGATTTCTGTGGGTGGAAATTATAGTACAGATGCGTCTGCCGATGAGAATTTCTCAGAGAATCTGATAAGCGACATATCCTTCGAGTACATCCTCAAACAGACGAGCAGCACGACGATGTATGTGAGGTTGTTCCGTCATACGGGGTATGAAAGCATTCTTGAAGGAGAGATTACGGAGACCGGTGTCGGTTTTGTGATGAAGCGTCGTCTCGCAAATCTGCGCAACCTATTCAATCTTAAGACGTGGCGAGGGATGCCGCTGCCGGATACACCCCCTTCGGAAAAAGAATCGGAATCATCCACCGACTCCATCGCAATAAAACCGGAAGAACCGGTTGTCACGAAAGACAGTGTTCCGGAAGAAAAAAGGGATCGAGTCATGCAACTTCAGCAGGATTCCGGAAGTAAATATGGGGATATTATAAAAAAAGATTCAATAGCGACAAAACCTGAAGAAGATTATGAGAAATAAAAGAATAGGCTTCCTGTTGCCGCTTTGTCTGGCGGTTCTCACGGGTATTGTGGCGGTGTCATGTTCCACCACCCGGCGTCTTGGCCCCGGAGAAATCCGGTATACAGGTGTGGGCGGGTTTGATGTGACGCCTATAGACTCCGCAAGCAAGGAGAAACTGCCTTCGGATCTTATGTCGAATCTTAAAGAGGCGGCAAATTGTGACCCCAACGACTATATCATAGCCCCTTTCATAAAGATACCGTTGGGTCTGTGGGTTTATAATAACTGGAATGACAGTGCCGGAGGAGTAAGGGGTTGGCTTTACAACAAGCTTGTAAAACAGCCTGTGCTGATAAGTGAGGTAAGACCGGAAATGCGAGTGAAACTCATGGAGCAGATTCTTGACAACAACGGATATTTCGGCTCATCGGCATCATATGATATCGACTATAGCAAAAGCAATAAAAAGAAGGCAAGTGTGGATTACAGGATAAATCTCAATGATCCATACCGCATAGATTCGATAGTCTATCTTTCAACGCCGGAACCTCTGTGTAATTTCATAGATTCCGTGGCAAGGAAAAGCCCGTATATGCAGAAAGGGGAAATCTTCTGTGTGGATTCACTGGCTGCGGAACGTATAAGGATCGCGAATGCCATGCGCAACAGGGGGTATTATTTCTTTCGTCCCGAATATATTGAATTTCTTGCAGATTCATTGATCACCCCCGGGAGTATCGCTCTGAAACTGTCGCTCGCCGGGAATATGCCGCGGATGGCACGCCTGCCATACCGGACCGGCAACATATATACCACCGTACTGCGTAACAGCCAGACGTATCCGGGAGAGCCGGACACGATGCATACGAGAAAGGGAGATGTGATTGTCATGCGTCCCGCCAGACTTAGGAAAAATCTGATACCGTCGTGTATCACTTTCCGCAAGGGAAAGCTGTTTTCGGTGAGGGATATGGACCGAACCCAGACAAGACTGTCAAGAATCGGAATTTTCGGGAATATCCAGATTCAGCCGGTACCGGTGGATACCACCCCCGGCAACGCCCTGCTTGACGTATATACAGTCTGTCAGTTTGATCAGCCGATAGAGGCGTCGATAGAGGTGAATGCCACATCCAAATCAAACAGCTATCTCGGACCGGGTCTCGTGCTGGGACTGTCGCACAACAATCTGTTCGGCGGGGGAGAACGTCTGGGTCTGCAGTTTACTGCAGCATATGAATGGCAGACAGGAAGAAACAGGGGAAGTGTATTCAACAGCTATGAATTTGGGCTGAACGCCTCATTGGCTTTTCCCCGCATGCTCGCGCCAAGTTTTATAAAACGGACAAACCGGGATCTTAACTGGACCACCATCAATCTTGGAGCCAGCATACTCAACCGTCCCCACTTCTTTAAACTTGCAGAATTTAATAGCGGTATCACATATGAATGGCGTGCCGCCCGACACTCTGTGAATCAGTTTACTCCATTTAAGCTGACCTATAACAAGCTTATCTCCACCACCTATGAGTTTGATTCGATCATGGCTCAGAATCCGGCTGTGGCATTAAGTTTTCAGAGTCAGTTCATTCCGCAGATGTCGTACACCTATACTCTCGATAAATTTTTGGAGAGGGAGAGGATCAACGGAATCAACTTCACTTTTACAGTGACAGAAGCCGGCAATCTGTTTGATGTCATATGGAGAGCCTGCGGGGTAAAAGGGGAGAAGAAGTTGTTCGGGACTCCGTTCTCACAATTTGTAAAAGGTCAGGCTCAGCTTGTCTATAGCCGTCGGCTTATCAAAGGAGCTGACCAATGGCTGGTTTCAAGGGTGCTTATCGGGGCGGAGCATGCATATGGCAATTCAAGGGAGGTGCCATATTCCGAACAATTCTATATCGGAGGTGCCAACTCGATACGTGCGTTTACGGTAAGATCGATCGGACCGGGTTCATACCGGGCGCCATCATCGTTGAGAGACGGCTATTTTGATCAGACCGGTACTTTTAAAATCGAATTGAATTCGGAATATAGGTTCCCGATAGTGAGTGTCCTTCATGGGGCAGTCTTTGTGGATGCCGGCAATATATGGCTTTTAAAAAATGATCCGCTGCGTCCGGGAGGACAATTGAGAGGGAAGACGTTCCTCCGGGATATAGCCCTGGGCACCGGAGTGGGATTGCGGGTTGATATCGGCATGATGGTGCTTCGTGGGGATTTAGGTTACGGATTGCATGTGCCGTATGAACGAGGTGCTTATTTCAATATCCCGTTTAAAAAGGCATTCTCCTTTCATCTGGCGATTGGCTATCCGTTCTAAACAGCACTTGCCGGACGAAGTCACGGTATGTGAAAATCCAAATATGGGATAATGGCAAAAAATCCGCTTACATCATCCGAGAGGCGCGGCATAGTAGCAGTCGCGGCTCTCGCTTTGCTTATAACCGGGGGAGGGATCTGTCTTTCCCGGTGTGGCATGCCTGAGCCTATGGTGACGCCGGCAGACGTGGAGATTCTTCTTGACGGCACATCATTAAAAAACGAAGTAAAGGATTCGCCGGCGGGAAAAGGGAAAAGAGATTCAGCCAAGCATAAAAGGAGGCAAAAGAACGATAGCTTATCAGATAAGAAAAATCAGAAAGGAACACGCATATATAGGAAACGGAGTCTTCTTGATGAGAATGTGGAGAGGGATTAAGAAACTGTTTAAATTTATTTGTCGAAGGAATTGAGAGGATTTGTCGAGCAGATTTTTGATATTTATGATGGAG
>JAIDJJ010000539.1 GCA_029052265.1 Muribaculaceae bacterium | reverse complement strand
GCATGGGTGTTTTTCAATCTCTTGTCGTAGTAGCAGATGGTGTAATCGGCTGCTCCGTTAAGCATCCGTGTGAAAGGGAGGGTGACGTTGTGTGTGGCATCCGGAAACTCTTCATTGCCGCATATCCCTTCTTGTGTGAGCAGATTGGGATAAGTTCTTGAAAATCCGGATGGTCGGTATTCATCATGAATATTCATCATAAGATGATTATCTGCCGCTTTGCGCACCATGTCATGCAGCCAGGTTGCCCAGCGGTGGGAGGCATATTGTACGAAACCTGATTTCACCCCGGCGACGCCCCATTCGTGGAGCAACGGGAAAAGTTCGTCCATCTGTTTCATGAGTGCATGCTGGTTGACGTATAGCCATACCCCCACGCCTTTCTCCTTCCCATATTCTATCACTTTTTTCATGTCGACCTTATCCACCACTTTGGTGGCATCGCCGTCATGACTTGTGCACGGCATATACCATTGCCAGTCGTATAACATATAAGGTATGTTGTGAGCGGCACAGAAGTCTATTGTTTTCAATCCCGCCTCGGTAGAGATTGCCGAACGCATGATCTTGCCGGGCTTCACCCATGAGAAATCTCCTTCACGCTCGGGATTGAGATTGTTTACGATGTCGTTGTTCTCGATCAGTTTGCCGGGAGAATCGGCAAGCATGATGATTTTCCATGGTGTGGCATAATAGGTCACGATATCTACGGGAGAATACATCACTGAACGCAGTGTGCCGGCTTTGTCCTCACGTGCCTGCAGTTTTGTGAGACACCAGTCATCGACATCCGCATCGAGAAGTGCCACCCATTTCCCTGACGGTAGTTCCAGGGTAAGAGCCCTTTCCACCGGTCGGGAGATACTGTCTACCGGGGAATAATCGAATTTGGACTGTGCCCATTGTTCGCTCCAAGCCATTGTTCCTTCAGGGAAAGCATAGTCAGTGAGATCTTCCACCACTTTGTGGAAAATGGCTGCGGGGTGTTCAGGGAAGAAGTAGCGGAAGGCTATACCTTCGTCGTATGCGCGCACTTCCACATCGAGACGATAGTCACTTTTATCTTTACGCGACAAATGCAGTGTCGCAGGGTTGTAGCTGTCTCTCACTGTCGACCGTTCTCCATACAGAGGGTGCCATTCCCGGTTGACCGTATTTCCGTATGTGACAGAATCCACGGAGAGAAGATCCATCCAGCATTCCGGTTGAGTGAGGTCGCGTTTCCCGAGAGCCATCTCCCACACGCGGTTGTCAAGGTCGAGTCCTGCACGCGAGGGAAGTATGACTTTATCCCCCTCCCGGTTTACAGAATAGGATAGTTCCTTATCTGTCTTGGTGAATTTGACTGTGTTTTTACCATCGGGCGACGACAACGTCAATACATCGGATGGCGAGGCGCCGTAAATTGACGTTATGCCAAATCCGATCCCGGCGGTTACCAAAACGGTTCTTGTTATTTTAGATAGATATTTCATGCCATGACTTTATTTTCTATAATCCAATACGCACAATCCTCATCAGATACTCATTTTGCAGTTGAGCTTTTTGATGAATCGATTATTTATTTTGGCACTTGTTATGGCACATTTGTATAAATCGCATTTACAAAAGGTGCAGTCTATATAATACATAAGTCCATTTTTATTTATACTTATGGCTATTAATCGATTTTTATTTATAAATTTGCGATATTGAAGTTTAGACTTTTCTTTTGAAGTTTAAGAAACTGTTTAAATTTATTTGTCGAAGGAATTGAGAAGATTTGTCGAGCAGATTTTTGATATTTATGATGGAGTTA
>JAIDJJ010000538.1 GCA_029052265.1 Muribaculaceae bacterium | reverse complement strand
TACCCAGCAAATCGGAATACAAAAGATAAATCCCTGTATTGGAATAGAACTCTCTTCGCATGTCTGCCTCGGGACTTTTATCATCCGGGTTCACATCAAAAAGATTGACAACAGGAGCCGAGGGAGTCAGATCTTCACTGCCATCACCGCATGAGACAAACATCGGCATGGCAAAAAGAGAAAGACATATCAATAATCTATTTATATTATTCATTACATTTCAATGTTTTAGGTTACAAATAACAGGTAAATTGAATGAATTAAGATTATTCAAAAAACAATTACCAATCATAATCTCAGTCATAATCTCCATTACCTCCACTTTCCTCGCTGTCAAGATTATCATAGCTTGATCCATGAACTTTTGTGACATCGAACGCCTTTCGGTTAGGACGACTTATATTACCTAAAGATGTCTGGAAATTACGTACTTTTCTTGGGATGGGAAGTGTATACGCGATATCATTCTTCTCAAGACGGTACCAGTCGGTGTGATCATGCACGGTTTTATAATTTCTCTGCGTCTCGTAAATATAACCATGGATTATTTCCTTGCTCCAGGGATATGGACCGCATACCGTATAACGACGGAGATCAAACCAACGGTGTCCTTCAAGAAGAAATTCCCTTGCACGCTCATCACGTATCAGGTCGATAAGGTCATTGCCTGATTCCGACACAGCTACATCCCCACGCATACGGGTGGCAAGAAATTTCTCCATAACCTGACGCGCCGTCGCATCATCGCCTTTATATGCCGATGCCTCCGCAAGTGTGAAATATGCCTCTGGTGTACGGAAGCAGAATGTGCTGCCTACTGTGGTATAAGATCCCATCGCTTCTCTCTGGCCGTTCACCTTTCTGAAAATATCTTTGCCCCGGTTGGCGGTCTCTCCGATATAACGGTCTTTACGGTAGTCGTCATCGCTATAAAGAGCAAGCATATCATCCGAGATATGAATCGCCACTTTGGTTGATCTGTTATCCTGAAAGAAATATGCAATCAGATAGTCACCCATTGAAAACAAAACTTCCGGGGAAGAAGAATCAAGACATGTGTCACCTATGTTTTTTGTTGAGATTCTCAAAAGATTGTCATTTGAATCCAAGACTTCCTTAGCCTTGGCTATCGCATTGTCCCAGTCCTGCATATACAGATACACCCTGCTCTGGAGCAGTCTTACCGTTGTGACATCCGCTCTATATAGCGACTTGTGAGGGATACTTTCAAGACACTTTTCTGCAATTTCAAGATCTTCGAGAACTTTTGCATATGTATCGGCAAGTGATGCCCGTTGAAACTCGGTATCTTCTATCACCTCTGAGAATTTAAGAGGCAAACCCATGGTATTATCTGCCGTTGACGGATCATATGGTTCGCAATACAGATTGGCAAGGAAGAAATAGTATAATCCCCGGAGGAAATATGCTTCCCCTTTTACCCGGCTCTTCTGACGGTCATCTTCAACAGAATTGGAAGGCTGCTCATCAATGAGCGAGATAACCATATTGCAGACATTTATACGGGAATATGGAGAGTTGAAATATATCTCATCCCCTCCCGTGTATCTGAACTGGTTGTCAACACCGGTATCCTGTTGCCATGTAAAAAACGGGAACATAGAAGTATAATATTCACTCAACTGAGAAGATTTATCAGACATCCTGATTTCATCGCTCATAAAATGCAGTATGTCGAAATGATCATCCCTATCCATCGCGAAATAACTGTCACCGGTGTCATAATACATTCCGGTATGAAGATAAGCTGCTCCCAGAAGAACCTCATCGAGGTCTTCCCATGAGTTTACTTTTGCAAGGTCTTGTGAATATTCCTGCAGGAATGAATCGCAAGAATTAAGTCCGAGTCCTGACAAATCAAAATCTTAACCGTATATTATATTATTTATAAATTTCATTTTAATATGAGATTAGAACGTTATACTTAACCCAAATGAGAAGCCCGGACGATCTGATAGCTGAACCGTAGTGAAACCACCCTGTGTCGGGGTCTGCCCCTTGAGTTTCCTGTCACAGATTGTGAACAGATTCGTTCCGGTCAGAGTCATTTCAAGACGATCGCATCCCCATGGGGAAAGAATTTGTTTTGGAAATTCGTATGAAAGGCTGAGGGTGTTCAGCTTTAGATAATCAGAACTTACCACACGTATATCAGCGTAATCATACATATCCCAATAAGAATTGGCTATAGTCTGGATCTCATCCATATTTGACGACCAATGGTTGGTATAATCAAAATAACTCGGATGCAGTTTTCCGATTATGGCAGGTATGTTTGTACGAAGTTCATCTCCGGGCTTTTGCCAACGTTTCAGGAAATCACGGCTCAGATTGTTTTCAGATTTGATTTCTCCTTGGTTCGCATAGACACCGTTGCTTGCCGTCCCAGCGCCATACATGCCGAACAAACGGGTCTTGGCTCCAAGACTGTAAACGAAATTGGCATTGAGCCTGAGATTTCTCCAACGAAGCATGGTGGAAAGATTGCCTGACATTATAGGCTCACGCGAACCGGATGCCGACAACACGGTGGTATATGTGTCATACTTGCTCAACCCCTTTAAATCTTCGGGATGATCGTTCCAGTCGTCAAACATCGGACCTCCGTCAACCGGGCTCAACCCGATAAATTTATATGAATAGAAAGTGCCTACAGGTTTACCTTTCACTATAGCGTTACCGTTCAAGAAATCGTTCAGTTCATACGACTCCCCGGCGGGTAATGATTTGATCCTGTTGATTGCACGCGAGAAGTTGGTTGAAATAGTCCAGGTCCAGTCACGGTTGCTTACCGGACGACCTGTGATTCCGAAAGAATAACCGTCGTTGTCTATATCTCCGCCATTGACCACATAACTTTCATATCCGTTGACAGTGGAAATTGTCTTGGTCATGAAGGCATCTTTGGTGCGCTTCCAATAGAAGCTTGCCTCGAACTGCAACGCACGGTTCAGAAATCCCCATTCAAGACCGAGGTTATAGCTTGTGGTCTTCTCCCAACGGAGATCCGGATTCGGATTTCTTTCAACAGTCGACATATATTCATTATAGAAATCGTCATACGATCCCTTTCGGATGATCATTACAGGAGACTGGTCGGAAAGCATATTGCCTTGAAAACCGAAACTTCCTTTCACAGAAAAATAATCGAGCCACGTAAGATCGCGGAAGAAATCAAGCTGAGCCGCATCAAATGAGGCGGATACAGACCATATCGGCAGCAACTTGTCGTTTGCACGGTCACCAAAACTGTTTGATCCGTCGACACGGGCATTGGCATTGACAAAAATCATTCTGCGCCAGCTGTAGCTCGCTGTGATATATGCCGAGAGAATATTCTGTTTGCTGTTCGTGATTGTCGGGGCATTAGTGGCAAGCCATGCCGCATAGTTCGTATACTTGTTCAAGTCTATTCCTGTGGCAAAACTCATACCTCTCTCCGGGAAATAACAACGTGAGAGATTGCTATACCCTTTATACTGGTCAGACTGAGCCTCAATACCGACACCCCCGCTGAAATTGTGGACATCGTTGAAATAATTGTTCCAGTCAACCTGAAATCGCGCTGTCCAGCTACGCAAATTGGTATTGTTGGTGCTATACTCACCACCTTGAGGCATACCGCTCCATTCCGGGACTTCCTCACCATAATTACAGCCCCGGATTTTGGCAGCATAATATGTCTCGGAACCCCATAAGCTGTTGACCGAGGTATTTGATGCGGTATATGAGAAAATCGCATTTGCGGTGAGCCAGTCGGTAAACTTAAAACGGAAATTAGCATTGAATGTCAGTTGCTGACCGCTCTGATCAATCCCACTGTTTTTAAGCTCATTGAGTATATTATACTTATAACCGATACCCTTGCTCTCCCTTTGCTTATAATAATATAATGATCCGTCTTCATTGAATGCAGGTATCACCCGGCTCGCACGATATGCATATTGCATCGGAGCTATCGCATCTTGATAATAGCTGCGGTCTGATACAGATCCGTTCAATCCGAATGTCGCTGTAAGCCAATTTGCAAAGTTCACATCAAGATTCATCATCGCGTTATAGCGCTTGTTTTTGTTTCCCTTCACAATGTCATCGTCATTCGTATATCCGAACGAAGCATAATATGACGCTTTCTGACCGCCTCCACTTATATTAAAGGTATGAGATTGTGAAAAACTGTCATGAGTGAGCAGGTCAAACCAATCGGTGTTTACAGTCTCGAACCAGGCAAGCTGCTGATTAAACTGGTTATGATTTATAGCGCCGCTATAAAGCTGATTAAGTAGATATTCATATCCCACCAATGTATTACTCATGTCATATACGTAATGTTCATCGGCGAGCTGTTTTGAAAGGGCGATACGTTCTTTGGAATTGAGCACGTCTACCGAACGGTCGGTGTAGCGCGGACGCGCTTTCCATGTGAAAGAGTTGGTATAACGGATCTTTGCAGGACCTTCCTTGCCACGCTTGGTCGTGATCACGATCACACCGTTTGCCGCCTTCGTACCATACAGAGCTGTCGCGGAGGCATCTTTCAACACGTCAAGACGCTCGATATCCTGAGGGTTAAGTCCGGAAATCGCATTGCCGAGACGGTTGATATAGTCAGGATCGTTGAGTTCGTCAGGAGAGATAGGCACGGGGTCTTTCACTACTATGCCGTCCACCACCCAGAGAGGCTCACGGTTGCCTATGATCGAGGAGGTGCCTCGTATACGGATCTTCGGGGCTGTTCCCGATTCTCCCGAATTAGACATATACATGAGGTCGGGCACCTGACCTTCGAGCATCTGGTCGATACTGAGGGCGTCAGGGCGGAGAATGTCTTCCGCCTTGATTGACGTGATGGCGCTGGTCGACGCCCTCTTGTCAACAATCTTATAACCGGTGACAACCACGTCTTCAAGCGACCGCTCATCCGCCACAAGATCGAAATTCACAATCTCTTTGCCATTATCTTTATAGGTCACAGGATCATATCCCACATACGAAACAGTGATCGTGGCTCCAGGCTTCACATAAAGGGTATAGTCGCCGTCAATACCTGTTGAGGTTCCCCTCTTGCCGGACTTGTCGTATACCGACGCCCCCACAAGAGGCTCGCCGGTATTTTTGTCTCTCACCACTCCCGAAATGGCTCCTGAGAGTTGCTTTATGATAATAGTGTTCTTTTCTATGACATAGCTTACCTGCTTTGGATTCAGGACTTCGTCAAGAATTTCCTTAACCGTGGGATTCTCGGATGCCACCTTTACCTTCTTGAGGAATCGGACATCCTTCACGTTATAGACGACCGACATACCCGTCTGGGCATGGATGGCTTTGAAGAGTTGTTCGATAGTCAGCTCCTTGTCCGGCAGATTCACCCGTTTGTCGGCACCCGAGGGGGTGTCTGCGAAAATAGCTATCTGCAATGAGAGCAACGCGAACAAAGTCAAGGTTAAAAGTTGTTTCATTTGATAGTAAGGTTAGTTATATTTATTAATCAGTTTTCTTTACGGGGCGTCAATCTTTTTATGGAAATCGTCTTGTGATGCTTCGGTATGTCAGGTTTTCTTTTCTTTCACCATCAGCTTCTTCCCTTTAAGATCAAACTCCACATAATTGGTATGCGACAGGATATTCAGCAGATCCATAAGCGGCATATTCCGGGATATTATCCCGCTGAACAGTTCGTTCTTTATCCCGCTGTCTGCAAATGAGACTTCTATGCCATACCATAGGGAAAGCTCGTTGAAGAGAGATTCAAGGGAATTATTGCTGAAATGATATGTTCCGTGGCGCCATCCTATATAAAGGTCTATATCATCCGTGCATACCTCCACATTTCCGGTGGTCTCATCCAACTTCCCGATTTCTCCCGGCTCAAGGAATGTCTCTGTTCCGGAGCCGGCAGGTGTGATGGATACAGAACCCTCGACCAAAGTTGTGGTGGTCATACTGTCGCGACGCGTGTTGACATTGAATTCTGTGCCATACACCTTTATATCCATATTGCCGGCCGACACTATGAACGGACGCACGGAATCTTTGGATACCTCGAAATACGCCTCTCCCTTGACAGAGACACGGCGGTCAGCACTACAGAAACGGCTCGGATATTCAATTTCGGTGCCGGAATTAAGCCATACCACCGTACCGTCTTCAAGGCGCAGACACAGCTCCGCACCCGGATCGGTATAGAGACGGTGCATTTCAACCGGTTTCTGTGTGGAAGTCTTTTTATAGCTCACGATGCAGTTTTGTGTATCATATTCCACATCATCCACATGATTCTCATAAATTTCCGACAATCCGTAGGTGACCTTGCCCCCTACCGCAAGGTGGATTCTGCCGTTTGTCTTTTTCTCTGTGTAAAGCGGGACGGTATCCGGGGCTTCGTCAGGAATGGGGATAAAGATCTCCGCTACAGGCTCAGGCATCGTAGCCTCCATGTCATCCGTCTGCAAGAAGAACACGGCTGATGTCACGGCTACTATAAGGAAGGACGCTGCGATCATCCCTACGGAGAAATTCAACCATCTGCGCTTTTTGAATCTTGAACTGACAAGATCCTCAAAACGTTCCCTATATAAGCTGACAGTATCAGGAGGCAGGACAAAATCATTCCCCTCATCGTAATGGATTTTCAGACGCCTGAAATATGCGAGATGTGCCGGAGAACTTGCAAGCCATACCTCCACAGCATCCGATTCTTCCGGAGTCAGAGTTCCTTCGATCTTTTTATATAGCAGTTCTACTTCCATTTGAAATCGTTTGCCCTAATGACACGAAGAGATTGATAATGGTTTACAAATTTTAAATAATTTTTTTAAACACCCCTTATTTTCGAGACGGCTCTGTGAAGCTGCACCTTTACTGTGCTGACCGACCGCTTGAGTTCTGCAGCGATACGTTTGATTTTCGTCCCTCCCTTGAACCTCATCTCGCAGATCTTGCGGCAGCTTTCCGGAAGATAAGGCATCGCCCGCTCGAGTTTTCTGGCGAGTTCCATCATTTCCTCACTGTCGTCAGAAGACGCCACACACAATATATGCTCATAATACAGCCTGAGATTCCGGTCTTCAAGTTCAAGATCCCGGAGATAGTTCAGACATCTGTTCCTGACCGAGATATTGATATATGCGGGAAGATTGGATATGGTTCCTAAAATAGAATGACGGTCATAAAATGAGATGAAAACCTCCTGCACTATATCATTGGCAATGTCGGGATCAAGCACGTAACTGACCGCCAGACAATAAGACTGTTCAAAGAACTTGTCAAAAAGCTCCTTGAATGCCTTGGCGTCTCGCTTTTCAAGACGACGAATCAGTTTTTTATAATCACCACACATTTTGTCCGCATTGTCTTTAGATGGCATGGATATATCTCGCGATGTATTATGCGAACTATAAATCCAACGTCGGGGAAATGACACGGAATCCGGAAAAAAGGTTTACAAAATTATATAAAATTTATGAGTGCCTGTTAAAATAAGTGTGACCGGGACTGTGACAGATTATTGACGGCATCCCCATAAATCAAAAACGGATGTAAAACCGTTTGTATGTTACATACGGGTATTTCCGTTTCAATCTCAAAAACGACATTATTATGAAAAAGACTTTATTTTTCACAACGGCTGCATTTGCGGCAATCTCAATCGCTTCCTGTTCAGGACCTAAGAAAACAGACTCTGAACAAGGGGAAACAAGATCCGAACTGGAGGTGTACTCCGGCATTCTCCCCGCCGCCGATACTGACGGCATAAAGTATACGCTCCGGCTCAATTTCAGTCCGGATTCGGATTTCAAATCCGGATCTTATGACCTGGAGGAATCATACCTGATGGTCGACACCCTGAGCACGGATGGATTCAAGTGTACGGGAACAGATATCTCAAACGGCACATTCTCCGTTTTTGCGGGAGAAGGCTCCAGCAGCGGCAGACATTATCTGAAACTTGACAACAGCTCTGACACTGTCGCCGCCCCTCCGGTTTTCTTCCTTATTGAAAACGACTCAACCCTGACCATGGTCAATCAACAGCTGGAACCATCCGCCAATCCGGATTTCAATTACAGCCTTACCCTCCAATAACGGCAATAGCTGACCGGCGCGGCACCTTATCCCAACTTTGTGGGGCAAAGGAACCGAGCCGGTTATGGTATTTCCAGTATTTACTCCTTTTTATAATTGCGTAGATCTTTGGATCCTCTCGGAGATCCGTCGTCAAGCAACTCCTCAATGGTATTCTCAAGTTTGCGTTTCTCCTCTTCCAGACCCTTTGTTTTATTCAGGAGCTTGAAATGGCTTCTGTAAAGATACATCAACCCTATTGCAAGCAGGAACAACGCGATCAAGGTAATGCTGATGATTTTCTGATTGGTTGCAAGTTCGAGATTTTTCTTTTCGATATCCATGTTTGCCATGGCGGTTCTCATCTGGTTTACATTATAACGCATCTGAAGTTCCACCACAGCCTCTTCCGATTTCTGCTTTCTTGACTCAAAAAGGATATTGTTGTAGTCTTCCAGAGCCTCCAGCTTTGCCGCGTGGTCGTGGGCGGAATCCGCCACCTCAATCAGACGCAACAGCGCCCTGGTTCTCACACCTTCGTCAGTGGCATTGTCCACCACCTTCCTGAGATGAGGCAACGCCCCGGAATAATCCTTCTCAACGAGCAACCGGTAAGCGGTAGGACGCGGATCCTCATTAAAGGAATTTCTGATCTCCTCATCTTTTTCTGCAAGAATGGCACACTTTGAGTAAAGCTCTTTTATCTCATCCTTGTCGAGCACTTCATAGTTGCTCAGCATTCGTCTGTAACAAATATAATAATTCCGGTCGTAATTCCTGAACCGTCTGCCATTATTCCTGTAATGATCCTCCAGATCCTTTATAATGTCGAGAAGCTTACGGTCGCACTCCACCGCCTTTTCCTGAAAATCTATACTGCTGTAGTAAGTGGCGGCAGTAGTGTAGAAAAGATTCTTAAGAAACGGTATCTTTTCATCACATTCGTTGATCAGCTTCTCAAGCCTGCCGAGATACTCAAGATACATATTTCCTTTGGTGGAATGACGTATGAATATCACCACCCGATACAGGTCGAGGATATCCTGATAGATGTCGTTTTTAGGGGTCAGTTCCTCCTTCACGTATTCCATAAGCACCTGCATCCTTTCATCTCCTTCCAGGTAGCGTGCCTCACCCAACGCTTTTTGTACGTATACAAACAGACCGGCTCCTTTGCGCATGCTATCGTCCTTTATTTCGGAAGTAAGCGACACAAGACTGTCAAGCACATTCCTGTCGCGCACCTGAAACACCGAAAGCTGCCGCACCATATCTGCAAAAGCCTCATCATCCCCGCTCCTGCGCGCCACATCAAGCAATTGCCACGCCACTTCCGGCTTTGACTGAGTAGGAGCAAGATCAAACGCGTCATATAATATGCGGATACTGTCGGAAGCTGTCTTACCGAGTTTCAAGGTAGCCAGCATCCTGTCTGCATCTGCCTGCTGCTCTACAAACGTCGGACATACGGCATGCGAAACAAGACTACATGCCATCAATAAGAATAGGGAGAGAAAATTAAAGCGGTTCACTTAATTATTAATTTAGCCTTATGGAAAACATTCTGGTTTCATTTCTCAAATGAAAGAAACCGGATACAAAATTACTTATTTTTCACACCTTTTTACTATTGTGTAATGAAAAATAAGTTAAAAATTTTTATTCGAGCTTTCTTTTGACCTCATCCACATCTTTTATTCCATAGATATGGCTTATTATCTTCTGCAGCTCGGAATAAGAATGGACGCCGAATGAAAGCTGGCTTGTCACTATAGAATCTTCGCAGGTGGAATTATAGGAATCTATATTGAGGTTAAGCTTGTTTGATATGCAATCCACTATATCAAGGAAAAGATGATAACGGTCTACCGCTTTCACTGTGACCGTTACGGGATAAAGAGTCTCGTCCGGCTCAAACTCCACACTCACGATGTCATCGCCAAACTGCGATGCAAGGCGTATCGCGATCGGGCAGTCTCTCTTATGCAAGGTAAGCACTCCGTCCTTACCCCGGAATCCCATCACCTCTTCACCCGGAATCGGACGGCAACAGTCACACCGCCTGAATTTGGGAGGCGTCAGCGAAGATATATATGACTCGATGGCATTCTTGGCTTTGTAGCTTACAACGGCTTCAAGCCAGTCAGGTACGGGATGCGAGGTCGGCGAAGTGAATATCTCAACCACGTCTCCGCGGCGCAACGGCGCCTTGATAGACGACAGAAACCCGTTGATCCTGGCATATTTCGCGTGATCTCCCAACGTGGGTGAAATCTCATAGGCGAAATCAAGCACCGACGATTTTTGTGGCAGTACCACCCCCTTCCCATGAGGAGTGAAGACCATGATATCATCATTATAAAATGACGATGTCACCTTCTCCATGAAATCGATCCCTTCCGTATGCTCCCCTATTTCGCGGAGCACCCCGCGGAACTTATCCACCCATCTTCCGATATAGTCTTGTGAACGGTCAGCACGATAGCCGAGGCGCGAATTGCGTGCCATACGTTGGCTGGAGATATGCACCTCCTGCCATCGCCCGAAATCTGCAAGGAGCTTCACATGAAAACTCTGGTACCCGTTTTCTTTTGGGGAATCTATATAGTTTGATATCCCTCCGGGTTTCTCCTTGAAACGGTCGGTCAATACCGAATATATGCGCAATGCGAGATCCTTTTCATCCTCTCCTTCCGGAGTCGTAAAAACGATGTCTGTGAAATGCCGGTATTTGAGATGGTTAAAATCATCCCCGAACTTACGCATCTTTCTCCACACGCTGTATGGCTCGCGGTATTCCACCGCCACTTTCACTGAAATCCCGGCTTCGGCAAGAGTAGCCTCCAGTTGCACCCTGAAGCGTTCCAACCGCTCTTCCTGCTGACGCTTGTCTTTTGCGATAAGGGTAGATATCTCTTCAAACTCAAGAGGACAACGGAAACGTAAACTGAGGTTTTCAAGTTCTGTC
>JAIDJJ010000537.1 GCA_029052265.1 Muribaculaceae bacterium | reverse complement strand
GTATTATCCAAGCGTCTCAACTTGGATTATTAAATGGGGATGAACCCGAAAATGTTGTAACAGAGGGAAGTTTCGTTCCAAGGAGCGAAAAACGGAACAAATCGGATTCTATTTCTGGATTTTTTTGAAGCGGAGGAGGTTGGAGGAGAGGGTGACGCGGATTAGGGAGTTGGTCTGGCGGCTTCCGCGCTCGTAGCCGTTGTCTATTTTTATGTAACCGATTTCTTTGAGGATTTTTGCGACCGCCTTGGGTTTGTCGGCGGTTATCACCTCAATGAGTTTGCCGTTGACACCTTCGTCGGGATTATCTGTCCTTTTGAAACGGAGCTTGTTGCCTTTTGAATCGGTGAACACTGTAAAGCCGTCTTCCTGATCAGATTCTGTCAGTTTATGAAACCGGCATGTCTGTGCCATACGGTCGGTGGAGACATCGTCTATAAGAAGGTTGGCAATGTATATCGCATTGGATGCCACCGGGTTCTGAGAGAAAACCGTAAAAGAAAAAACAGTGATTAAAAGAAGAATAACAGTGATTCTGACTTGTTTCATTTTTAATTGGTTAATTTTTTTGATTAAAATTCTCCCTTATATCTCGGGATTGGAATTTATGCTTAATATCAAAGCAATATGAAGTTGTTAAGTTTATTTATTTTAAATCAGGCTTGTATACTTCTACTTAAGAGTCTTTGTGTGTGGATGCAAAGATTCTTATAAATAGCAGTCACACCAACCTGATTGTATTTTTAGCGGGTAAAGGCATCGTCAATGCAATTGATAATGGATAATGGATAATTAGTAATTAGTAATTAGTAATTGATAATTATTCAACAGGGGGGCGTTTCGCTCAAAGGAGCGAAAACGGAACAAATCAGTTTGAAAGGCACCTGATTTGGGCATCGTATGCCAAAAATTCATCGGGAGTGAGGTAGGGAGTAGAGACTATGAGAAAAGAGTGGAGGGCGGAGAGTAATTGATAATTGATAATTGATAATTGATAATTATTCAACAGGTGTCGGTGATTATCGAAGAGAAGCTGCTTGAAACGCGCCTCGTTGCGGGTCTCGAATGCCCACAGATCGCTGTCCATCAATATTGACACCCTCTGGAGAGTGTCATATACAGGCAGTTCCTTATCTCCCCTACCCGTCTTAAATTCCTTGTGCCAGCGGTCGAGCATCATGGCGCACCACTGCAACGGTCTGCCGAACAACGGTTTCCCTCCCGGACGGTTGATCCCCGAGGAGATGTCGCGAAAAAGTGCGTAATCGTCAATTGACCTGTCTCCGGCAATACGGGCGTTAAACGCGCTTATAATGTCAGAAACCGAAGATGTGAATTTATAATTATCCATTGGCGGGAAATGAGAGATGCGGTGTCTCCGCTTTGTATCCACTATATATTCGGGACGGGAATCAGGCTTTTTTGCGGAGGAGACGGCGGTCTACCCCTATACGCCATTCAAAACCGTTGTCACCAAAAAATTGAAGGCGATATATAGTGTTGTCGTCTTCTGTTGTGTCTATTTCTTTGAAATCCGCTTCATGACCCTGGAACAAGCCCCCTATCACAACGACTTTGTCGTCATGTCCGGGCTGAAGTTCGCCAATGTTCGCCACTTCATATTCCGGTGTAAACTGACCGATAGTCTCCTGGAATTGCCGGAAAGCAGCCGTAGGAATCGCTGCATAAGTTTTTCCATGGGATCCCGGGGCGGTATAACACCACGCGAGGTCACCTATCTTTGTAAACATCGGAAAGATGTCGGTCACACGGGAGCGAAAGAACACGATATCTGCAATTACCGGTTTTTTCTCGAATCTCAGTTTTTTCCCGGTACGTTTCGCAATCTCTTCACAAGGATAGAACATATCCGGTCGTGGAAGTTCGTCTCTGAGTTGCATGAACCTGCTGTCAAGCTCTTCAAATTTCACACGCGGTCGCAGCCTCATGGCATACCACCGGAGAGGGTTGGCGGTAAACATCTCACCCACCGCACGGTTTATGGCATTTTTCCTTATACCGGGAATTTCTTGCATCGAAGAGACAGATAGCACAGGCACCCCCACGGGAACCTTCCCCAGACAAGACACCACGGTAGCTGCGGAGAGACCATATTTCATTGCCGCGAACGCCCAATAACTTCTCAACGTCTCGTCGACAGTATCGAAAAACGGCAGATTGCGCTCTTTGAAAAGCTGCACAATAATATCATGCAATTTTCGCGAAAGCCGGCGTGGAGTAAGCTGCGACTGTTTAAGATCGAATATATACTTTCTTCGTGTATCCGAGTTTCGTTCCACTATTGTACGGGCATCATCTCCCAAACTTTCCGTATCCGGTACGGTAAGAGTCGCGACTTCCGTTACAGGTCTGCACCCACTGACAAGTGAAAAAAGAATGACGTCAATGACTTTAGACTCATCCCCGGTGCGGTTTGGAGCAGACTTGCATAAGTTGACCATGCGGACAAAATCGGAATCTGTCAATAGGTCTAACACATCCCTGCCTTCTGTAAGCTTAAATTTTGCCTTGATATTTTTAAATGCCACGGTAGGCGCAACATAGCCCGCCACCACAGCTTTTTTGTATAGCCCGCTGATCGAATTAAGGTATAAGTTTGCCGTATTAAATGAAATTCCGGATACATACATAAACGCCAGCCAGTCTGCAAGCAAATCTTCGGTGATTGCATCCGACAATCTGTCACGCACTTTCAGAAAAGAGGTCAGTGATGCCACGGCTTTTTGATAGCGTGGTG
>JAIDJJ010000536.1 GCA_029052265.1 Muribaculaceae bacterium | reverse complement strand
GAAGCCTGTCGTTATAATCTTTTACAGGTTGAAGCCCTTGGCTATGGAACATTTTGTCGCGGCCGCCGACAGCCTTATAAAAATCGTCAGAAACCGCATCTATATCAAAAGCAGTATGGTTTGGAAGGACATCCACGATGACTTTGATATTATATTTTGCTGCGGAATCCATCATCTGTTTCATCTGATCTCTTGACCCGAGAATATTGTTGCCAATTTTCCAATCGGTAGGCTGATAATAATAATACCAGTTGCCTTCAGTGACGTTGTCATCAAAGATTTTTTTGCCACTCCCTTCCGGGGCGTAGCAGTTCTGTACCGGAGATGTCTGTACCATAGTGAATCCTGCATCGGCGATACGGTGCATGTTTTCAGCAATAGTAGGGAAATTCCAGCTCCAAGCATGAAGAATAGATTCAGTGTTTGTGGCGTCAGGATCATGAGACACTCGATCTTTTGCCACAAGGGTGCCAGCCATCCCGGCACAAAGGGATAGTAATACGAATTTTTTCATTTTTTAATTGTCAGAATTTTCACGGTTTACAAATTATTCCGGAAACCGGAGAAATTATCAGGTATCTTAAGGGTTAACGTAAAAAGAGAGCAAGTATTATATCAACTTATCAGATACATGTACCGGTTGTGCACACCATTAAGGATGTTGTGCAGAATTATAATTTATCTTAAAATTGGATATGATGCATGTCAATAACTTGTGTTACACATTGAATTTTACTAACTTTGCAGGAGAATAGGAAAATAACAACTCTGTTATATAACCCTTCGGCATGAAATTAAATAATCTTTTTACCATATTACTCACGTGCGCGTGTTCGTTTGGAGCGTCAGCCCAGACAGATAAGACGCGCCTTACCCACAACTCAGTTCATGATCAATTGTTGTCAAAGGCAAAATCCTCTCACATAGACAGGACTGTCATACTTGACCTTATAAAAAAGGATGTTGAGAAAAGAGATGAGATTCAGTCAGGTCTTGATCATATTTCGTCAGAGACCGATGCCTTGATTTCAGATCTTCTGTCAGAAGCAAACAGTCATCTTGGTAAACGTTACCGTTCGGGGGCAAAGGGACCTAAGGCATTTGACTGTTCCGGTTTTTCAAGTTACGTATTTAGACAGTTCGGATATTCTCTTGGTGCCTCTTCACGTGATCAGTATACTCAAGGGGAGTCTATTGAGAAGGAAAATCTGCGCAAGGGTGATCTGGTGTTTTTTACAGGAAGAAATAGCAAGAGTTCTCGTGTCGGACACGTTGGTATTGTGGTAAGTGTAGATAAAGAGAAAGGCACGTTTAAATTTATTCACGCAAGCACTTCTCAGGGAATAAAAATTGACTCAAACGACGGCTATTACAGCAGAAGGTATATCGGTGCGAGAAGAGTCATAACGGAATAATATTGGTAAATGATTCCGGGTTATATAATGCTTGTAAAAATAAAGAAGACAGTGGTTGAATTGCGATTAGCCTTTTTTCTATAAAAAATATTAGCGCATAGATAGTATATTTCGCTTATATTTGGCTTTATGGAGAGAATAAACCATTATGTGCGTATAATTATAAACTTCATATAAGACCCCTTCTATCAAAATTTGATGGAAGGGGTCTTATTC
>JAIDJJ010000535.1 GCA_029052265.1 Muribaculaceae bacterium | reverse complement strand
ACATATCCCGCCGGGAATAATGAAATACAAACAACCATGAAACAGATTATTGAGTGTGTCCCTAATTTTTCTGAAGGGCGCGACAGATCCGTAATTGATGCAATCGTGGCGGATATTGAAAAAGGCGGAGAAGTTAAAGTGCTTGATGTTGATCCGGGAGAAGCCACCAACAGAACTGTGGTCACTTTTGTCGGCGAGCCGGAAGCGGTAATCGAAGCAGCACTCCGAGGCATGAAAAAAGCGTCTGAACTTATTGACATGCGTTCTCATCACGGGGCACATCCCCGTATGGGCGCCACTGACGTCTGCCCTCTTATCCCTGTAAGCGGGATAACCCTTGAAGAATGTGCCGCACTCGCCCGGAAACTTGCTGAACGCGCAGCTGAGGAATTGAATATACCCTGCTACTGTTATGAGGCTGCAGCCTTCTCTCCTGAACGAAAAAATCTGGCTGTATGCCGTCAGGGTGAATATGAAGGACTTGCCGAACGTATGGGGAAAGCTGACAAAGGACCCGACTTCGGCAACCGCCCATTTGATGAGGAAGTTGCCCGGACCGGCTGCACTGCCGTAGGCGCACGCGACTTCCTTATTGCTGTAAATTTCAATCTCAACACCACTTCCACCCGAAGAGCTAACGCAATCGCATTTGATGTCAGGGAAAAAGGTCGTCCTCAACGTGAAGGTGGGAAGCCCAACGGCAAACCGGTGAAAGATGCAGACGGCAACACCATCATGATCCCCGGAACACTGAAAGCCACAAAAGCGATCGGATGGTTTATCGATGAATATGGCATTGCCCAGGTATCGATGAATATCACAGATATCTCCACCACTCCCCTTCATGTCGCATTTGACGAAGTGTGTCGGGCTGCCGCCGCCCGTGGCGTACGTGTCACAGGAACAGAAATCGTCGGTCTCGTCCCCAAACGGACTCTTATCGATGCCGGGAAACATTATCTCCGCAAACAACAACGTTCTGCCGGCATAAGCGAAGGTGAAATCATCAAGATAGCCGTAAAATCTATGGGGCTTGATGAACTAACGCCTTTCGTATGCAGTGAGAAAATCATTGAAGACATGCTCCTTGACAAATCCGGCAAAAAACTTGTCGACATGACATGCAAGGATTTTGCAGAGGAAACAGCCTCGGAATCTCCGGCTCCCGGCGGAGGCAGCATTTCCGCCTACATGGGTGCGTTGGCTGCCGCATTGGGCACCATGGTCGCCAATCTCTCAGCCCACAAGGCAGGTTGGGATGACCGTTGGGAAGAATTTGCCGATGTCGCTGAAAAAGGTCATGCGATACAAGACCGCCTGATCGCTCTTGTAGATGAAGACACTGAGGCGTTCAACCGTATAATGGCTGTATTCGGAATGCCCAAGAAAACTCCGGAAGAAAAGGAAAAACGTGCGGAAGCTCTTGAGGCTGCCACACTATATGCCACCGAAGTGCCGCTGCGCACAATGCAGACTGCCCTGGAA
>JAIDJJ010000534.1 GCA_029052265.1 Muribaculaceae bacterium | reverse complement strand
TCATCTATCAATGCAATCAGATCGCCTATCTCCTTCTCGGGGATATTCCTTGAAGCCAATTTCTCACTCACGTTCTGGCGTGTAAGTTCTGAAGTAGGCATCTTCAATTTATCTCCGAGATACCCCCACAAAGCGGAAAGCATCTCATCATAAAATTCATCCACCTTGTTTTTCTTCATGCACGCCGCTGCTTTCCTAAGACGCATTCTTGCCATTTTGCTTGCCTTCCGGCTTTTTACAGCCATGAAGTCGGCGTTCGCCTTAAGATATGCGCGGTAATAACAGATCGCTCCCAACAAGATCAGCACCGGTATCAGATAGAACAGCCAGTAGACAAACCTCTCCACATAGGGCGTATGGGATAATGAAAGGTCATTCCCTACGGGCAACAGTGTCTGATTGAATGACAGCTTACCTTTAGTCTGTGACCTTTCAGATCCTGTTCCCTTTCCGACATTGACCGTGTATCCTTTTGCCTCGGATGTTTCATATTTCCCGGTCTGAGGATCAAAATATACAAGCTGCACCGACGGAATGGTGAATGTTCCTGCCTCAAGTGGCATAAATGAATAGTCAAACTTCGCGGTTCCGCTGACATTGCTTTTCCCGACATTTGCCTCCACTGTGGGGGTCGGGCTGTAGACCTCCAGTTCGGAAGGATACAGTGCGTTAAGATCGGGGAGCTTCACATATTTCAGATTTCCGGTGCCGGATACGGTATATATTACGGAGGCTGCCTGGTTGCTTTTAAAATTTTGCGACGGCAGATCGGATGTGATCCTGAACTGTCCCACCCCTCCCGAGAAATTTGCCGGCACAGGCTTCGGCAACGGTTTGACATTCACTGTCAAATCGTTTGGCGTCACGTTCAATTCCAATGGCTTGGCAACTGACATGCTGCCCCAGAAAGGATCGTGATAATATTCCCTTTCATCTACGCTTATGGTATATTTATTACCGATAACCTTCAGTTCCCCCTCCATCTGCGGGAAAATTATGTAGCGCGCTATTATCGCAGTGGCGTATGTCTTGCCTTGATACGTCTCATATGTAAAGGAATTGGAGACATCTTTCGACTCTTCAATGACGAATCCTTCAAACTTAGGCGCAGACGTTGCCCCGATAAATTTTATGGCATCATATGTTGTATAGAGCTTTACAGTATATACCAATGCTTCCTGCTCATAAGCTGTCGATCTTGACACATCAGCCTTTAAAAACAGATTGCCATCACCCTTGCCTATAAACTTTGGACCGTCCGCACTGTTATGCCTGTCTTCCCCCTGCGGTCCCGTCCGGGAGGGTGAAGGATTTACATCAGAACCGATGGAATACGTCACAGCATTGCTCTTTACGCCTCCGATAGTAAGGGGACCGAAAGAATACTGACCCTCCTTTTGCGCCCTCAGAGTGAGCGTATATGTATAGCTGAAACTCTGTGTGGTCTTTCCGTTTACACTTGTGAATCTTGAGCTCTGCCCGGTGCGTTCGAAATACATCACCTTTGCGCCGGGCACTGAAGACGGCTTCTCCGGAACGGCATCAAGATCAGCCACCTCATAATAGATATAAAATAAATCTCCGACAGCTATCGAACGTCTTCCGCGTCCTGTGTCGACACTAAGCCGCACCGAAGCAGCGAAAGCATCCGCCCCGGCGACGAGCAAAATCAATAAGAGAATAATATGTCTGAGTTTCAGTTTCATGTCTAAATATAGTAGCACTTCGGGTTAATAAACAAGGGGGTCACACATCCATAATTACAGGAGGTTCTCCACTTATACGGGCAGATTCAATCACCTCAACTTCAATCGGACGACTCTTGATTGTAACATACTTTCGGGTTTCGGAATCGAAATAAGAAAATTCAATTGGAGAAATTATATATTTTCCCGGTTTATCCATGGAAAACAAACATTCAATCTCCATCTCCGAACCGAGACTGCCGTCTTTTATATAGTGGGTCAAAGTATCTGTCATCGATTTAAAATGCAGACCTTCGCCAAAAGATCTGTGGATTTCAGGCAATTTTGACTGAGAAAGATCTCCTTTCCCGGCAATGGTCACTAACAAACATGCCTCTTCGCCCGACACCAACTCTTTGGAAATCAAGGCAGACTCTATCTCATAGCTCCCTATCGCACCGGAAAATGTCTCGGGACAATTTTTCAAAGGAACCGGATCCACCTTTACGCTTAACCACATCTGCCGCTGCCGCCGAGCTT
>JAIDJJ010000533.1:5095-6650 GCA_029052265.1 Muribaculaceae bacterium | reverse complement strand
GTAATGATTTCAGGCTCATCCAAAAAAATGGTATGTGACCGCTTGGCATCATAATCTGAATTTAATTTGCGCAACTCGATATCAAGAACATATGCAAATTCTTTCATATCCTTCGGCGCTGACTTCCACTCTATGAGCCACTGATGCCTCCCTTTTTTTCCTCCGGATGCAAATTGAGGCGCAGCTGTATAATTGATAATGGAAGCTCCACATGCATCGCACGCCGCTGCCATGGCTCGTTCGGCATTATCCTCCATCAACTCTTCCCCGAACGCGTTTATAAAGCATTTGGTCCTGCCCGCGATACGGATTTTTACAGGAGATGTCTGGCAAACACGGACAGTGTCGCCAAGACGATAGCGCCAGAGCCCGTTGCTTGAACTTATAACCATCTCATACACCATCCCTTTTTCAAGATCCCAGATTGGGTGTGGATTCCTGTCTTCACCTTCTACCGGTATAAATTCATAAAACACATCCCTGTCTATGATCAATAGCATAGAATTGTCGGAAAAATCATTCTGAACCGCAAAAAATCCCTCCGATGCATTATAGGTCTCCTGAAAATGCATTTTGACGGGATCGGTTATTCTCTTGTATTCATCCCTGTACGGCTCAAAGGATATACCTCCGTGGAAAAACACCTCAAGGTTGGGCCACACGTCTGAAATTTTATCTACCCCCTTAACTTCCATAATTTTCCGGATAACGGTGAGAAACCATGAGGGCACCCCGGAGATATTTGTTATGTTCTCTTCTGACGCCGCCTTGACAAGTGCAGGAAGTTTTGTCTCCCAATCAGGCAACAATGCAGTCTTTTTATCCGGGACTCGCACCATATTGGCAAGTGGATTTATCCTGTTGATCAATGTTGCGCTAAGATCACCGATATGCACCTTTCCCGGACAGATGCCGAGCGTATTGGAAAACGAACCGCCAAGAATGAAACCCTTTCCCGAAAACATTTTGCTCTCCGGAACCATCCGGAGATAATGTGCCACGACATCTTCACCACCCCGGTAGTGGTTGCCTGACAAGGAATCTCCTGTCACCGGTATGTATTTCGATTTGCCTCCCGATGTGCCCGACGACTGCGCAAAATCCCGGCACACCCCTTTCCACAGCACATCCCGCTCACCCTTTATCATACGCATCACGAAAGGACGAAGCGATTCATATTCCACCAGCGGCACCCTTGAGATATAATCCTCATAAAGATTGGAAGACTTCTTGAGCTCTCCTACATGAAATCTGCGGAGATAGTCACAATCACCTCCTTTATCCAAAAGCCGCAAAAGCACTCTTTTCTGCAACTCATCGGATGATGTAGCCCACGAATCGGTACGCTCGGCTATCTTTATAAATCTGCCTCTTACAAACGGGGTAAAATCCATCATACCATAACACTGCTAAACGTTTCGCGTTTAATCTTTTTAATCTGCCATGCCAGCATTATCGAGGTTATTATGGTGGCAGCTGCATCACATACAGGATAACAACCCCAGACACCGTTCAATCCGAAATATGGGGGAAGGATCAGAAGCATGGGTATCAT
>JAIDJJ010000533.1:0-5085 GCA_029052265.1 Muribaculaceae bacterium | reverse complement strand
CATAAAAATTATCTGGCGGGTGAGTGACAGGAACACCGCTTTTCCAGCCATGCCAAGCGACTGGAAAAAGTTTGTCCCCACTATCTGGAATCCCACCATCCAGAATCCGATCGTTGTCAGGCGCAGACAATTGACCGCACATTCAATCTGAGCCTCATCCTGCATGAACATCGAGGCTATAAGCCTGGGGTTGAACGCACCGAACAGGCTCCCAATGGCTGTCACAAAAAGTCCGCAGATAGCTGCGAGTTTAAGGGTGCCGAAGAGCCGGTCAAGACGACGCGCCCCATAATTATAGCCCAATATCGGCTGCATGCCCTGACATATGCCAATCACAATCATCACAAAGATAGTGACAAAACGATTGAATACCACCACCGCGGCAATCGCGTTGTCGCCACCATATTTCAGCAATGAATTATTGACAATGGCATTGATGCACGAACCCGCCACGTTGATCAGAAACGGCGCCATGCCAATATACAGTATCGACTTTATCACTGTCCAGTTAAAAGAGAATGTCCCCCTTTTGAAATGCAACACGCTCTTCTTTTGGAAGAAATGAGACATTACAAAGATGGCTGTGACCACCATGGAAATATCTGTGGCGATCGCCGCGCCTTTGATGCCCCATTTGAATCCGAAAAGAAACAACGGCGCCAATATCGCATTGAGGCATGCCCCTATAAGATTGGTGTACATCGCTTTCCCCGGATAGCCTGTCGCCCTCATGACATTATTGTAGGAAAACGTCAGGTTCATCAGCACCATACCGGGAAGAACCCACAACAGAAACTCCCTGGCATAAGGCAACGAATTGGCTGAGGCGCCAAACACCTTGAGGATCGGGGTCAGGAAGATAGCGAACAACGTTATATAGCAGATCCCTATTATGACTGTGAGCTGTACGGAATTGCCAAGTATGATCTCGGCAAGTTTTTTGTTGTCCTGCCCCATCACTATACTGATCCTTGTGGCCGCACCAGCGCCTATAAGCATCCCGAGCGCAGTGGCAAGGTTCATTACGGGGAAAGTTACGGCAATCCCGCTCACCACATTCGGGTCATCTATGGCATGACCTATGACGATGGAGTCTATGATATTATAGACAGCCATCACCACCGTGCCGACCACCGCAGGTAGACTGTATTTCAACAGCAACCGCCATATCTTGGCGTTGCCCAATTCTTTAAGTCTGTCAGAATTAGATGTGGCTATCGCTGACATATTTTATATTTTTTACCTTTTTCGTTTCCTTTGGCATGTGAGCCCGAAAGCATTTCAGGCAACAGCATGCTTATGCAAAGTTACTAATTTTATATCCCTTCTCCAAATATACTGGCTTGAAGACCATTTCGGAAGCATAGCTACCGAACAGGAATATAATAAATACGCTTATCCATGTCATCAGGTTTATAACACTTCTCCCAACTCATGGAATATTGCACCGGCTTCCCTTCTGCTAAAAATCTAAAAAATCTCGGAATAATAGATAACCAATCCTACTAATTGACCATTTTTGTGTTATAATACTTAAAGGAAGATTTATTAATTTTGCAAAATATTTCTCCCCGGGCATTCCACACGGCATGCCACCTCAATTCCACATCCACTATAGACTATATGAACCGCAGCACTCTTTTATTTTTATTTTTTTTATTGTCCGTGTGTCTCCCACATGCAGCGGATGCTCAGATTATACCTGTGGAAGACCAGAAAGAGTTTGTCGACTCTCTCAAACATGAACTCGAATATGGTCCATATTTCGGATTGTATAAAGACAACTATTTTACTGTCGGGACAGCCCCTTTCCAGAAGCCAACCTCGACAAATTCCGATGTCAAATTTCAGATATCTCTCGCCATTAGGCTGACAGACACTGTCCTGCCATGGAATTCATTCCTATTCCTGATGTATACTCAGAAAACTTTCTGGAATGTTTTTCAGGAATCTTTACCTATGCACGACCTGAATTTCAATCCCGGAATCGGTTGGAGCAAACCTTTTTTCAGCAAGGACAGATATATGGGAAAACTCACTTTGCTTGTCGAGCACGAAAGCAACGGGAAAGACGGCGAAGATTCGAGAAGCTGGAACAGGATCTCTTTCTATGGATCCACAATTATTGACGAATGGCTTATGGTGCATGCAAAGTTCTGGATACCGATAATCGACGGGGGCAACAATAAAGATATCCTGAGGTATTGCGGCATATATCAGAGCGGATGCGTGATCACCACTCCCAATAAAAAATTCAATTTCGGACTCACCCTTGTAAAAAGGAAAGGCTGGAACCTGAATTTCAACACCATTTTCGAGGCAAGCTGGAAAGTGCATGAAAAATCAAATCTGAATCTGTTTGCTCAATATTATAATGGATATGGAGAGAACCTTATTGATTACAACCAGTTTCATTCGCGCCTTCGCATAGGAATCGTCTTTAAACCTCATTTCTTTTCTGAATTTTAATGATATGTACCCATTCGACATAACCGCAGTATTTAAATCTGAAATCAACGATGCGGCTTGGATCTGTCTTGCGTTGCTGTGCGGAAGCGCCATCCTTGCCATCCTTGCAAGATTCATACCTTTCATACGGACCGCACGCACGGCGGCAGCTCAGACAGGAGAAGCAGACCTCGTCGCTTTTGAACCGGGAGAAAAGCTTCCAAAGGCTTCTGTCATTGTATATTGTTTCAGCAATGAGGAGGCACTCGCCGACTATCTGGAAATCCTGATGAACCAGGACTATCCCGATTATGAGGTAATCCTGGTGAACGAAGGGAGCTACGATGTGTCGACGGCTTTGGCGGAAAGGCTACAGGAAAAGTATCCCTGCCGTCTGTATGTCACGTTTATTCCTCCGGAATCCCACAACCTTAGCCGCCGTAAACTTGCCCTTACTGTCGGCATAAAAGCGGCTCACGGCGATGTGGTGGTCACCACCGCTTCCAACTGCATCATACCGTCGCAGCAATGGCTGAGCCTGATGATGCAGCCGTTCATCGGAAGCGACCGCACGGATGTAGTACTCGGCTACGCTCATATAAATTTTGAAAACCTTCATGGAGCGGCGAAATGGTACAAGGAATTTGATGCCACTCTCACTGCATGCCAATGGCTTGGGGCGGCGATCAACCACTACCCTTACCGGGGCGACAGTTTCAACCTCGCTTACAGGCGCCATCTGTTTTTCGAGCAGAAAGGGTATTCCAAGACCCTGCACCTGATGAACGGGGATGACGACCTGTTTATCAACGATATCTCCAACCGCACAAATACCGACGTGATGATAGCTCCCGATGCCATACTCACATATGATTATGGCGAAGCGGGCAACCGTATCAGAAATGACCTCAAGGAAAGGTATCAGTTCACTTCCCTAATGCTGCCGCGCATGCCTTTCCTGAGGGCGGGCTTCGGGTCTGCAATGCAATGGACCGCCACAGCTTGCGGAATTGTGGCTTCGGTTGTATCGCTGCCCAATCTGATACCGCTGATTGTAGCCTGCGCATTGCTTGCGGTGCTCAATATATTTGAAATCCTGCTTTACCGGAAAGCGGCGAGGGCACTGGGGTCTGTATGCCTGTGGTGGGCACTCCCCTTCTTTTTGCTGTGGCATCCGATAGGCAACTTCATATTCAAATGTCAACGCCGGCGCCAAAGGAAAAAGAATTTCACGTTCGCATGATCAGGCAAAGGCAAGTAATGAAGTTGTTTAAAAACGGATGCCCGATAATCACACAGGGATGGTCTCGATAATAATAATATGTTACAACCAGGAAAAAAGTATTGCCCGGGCATTGGACTCTGTGCTCTGCCAGGACTCTTCCATACCTTATGAGATCGTAATAGGTGATGACGCATCCACAGATTCCACCCGCGATATATGCGCACGCTATGCCGAACGCTTTTCCGACATCGTCAGGGTGCTCCCGGAAGAGCCCAACCTCGGGCTTGTGGGGAACTATTTCCGTTGTCTGAAAGCTTGCAGAGGGGAATATATCTCCGACTGTGCCGGCGATGACGAATGGACCGGCGCCACCAGGCTCCCCGATGCCATGAAGATATTCGGGTCTCACCCGGAAGTGAATGTGGTTTATACTGACTATCTTATTTCCGATTCAGCTTCCGGATCATCCCGGCAAGCTTATGGTTCGGATCCGGCATCGTATAAAAACTGCCGGATAACAAAAGGGAATGATCTCTTAAAAATGATATTGGACAGGACCGGATCTTTGCCATATATGCTTTCCGCAGCTGTCTACCGTCGCAAAGATCTTGAAGAGGTGATGACTGAAGCGTATGATATGGTCTGTAACGAGACATTCGGATGCGAGGACGTTCCTATAATGGCAGCCTTGGCATCTAAAGGTGACGCTGCGTTCAATCCGGCAGTCACATTGAAATATAACATTACCGGAGGTTCGATTTCAAACAATTCCGACAGATTGAAATCCTCCCGTTTTTATCTCAAATCTCTACGCATGTCACGGATCCTCGGAAAATACTATCGTGTTCCCGAATCTGAAATGACCGGCACATACTCTACCAAATCCCTCTATCTCGCATCGGCGGCATTCGACACCGCCGACGCGGACTTAACTTCCGAAATAATTAACGAGATTTCATACTGGACACTCAAGCCATCAATAAAAACCCGCCTCTACCTATCATTGGCACAAAATCCCATACTTCGCGATTGTTTCCGCCACATCAAACACCTGTATAAAAACAAAAGAACAGAAAAGCCGTTGTTAAACAGAAGAACAGAAATGATGTAGCTGAACAAAAGAACAGAAGAACAGAAGTGATGTTGTAGAACAGAAGAACAGAAGAACATAAATATACTTAAACCTTATATTTATTAAACTTCCACCCTTATTTTATATTAAACTTATGTCCTTATGTCCTTCTGTTTTATTTAAACATCTGTCCTTTTGTCCTTCTGTTTATATTTAAACATCTGTCCTTTTGTCCTTCTGTTTATATTTAAACATCTGTCCTTTTGTCCTTCTGTTTTATTTAAACTAATGTCCTTTTTAGCTTGTGTGTAATTTAAAAGTATGTCAATTTGTTGATATG
>JAIDJJ010000532.1 GCA_029052265.1 Muribaculaceae bacterium | reverse complement strand
CTTTTAATTTGTCATAATACCTAAAGATTTCGCCATTTTTTTTAAATTTGATGTAGTTTGATTCAGAATGTCAGGCGAAAGCTCTATTTTTGAATACATGATTGCCGTCGCTGAAAGTGCCTCCAACAACTTATATACCAACACATCCATAAAAACTGACTCTGGATAATCATTGATAAAGCATGCTATCGAATCCAAAATATATAACCCTTTGGTATCTCTGCGGGTGGTCACATTTATTCCCTTCCATGCAGAAAAAAACTCTCCGCCGCACATATAAACATCCCTGTTTATAAAATGAGCCCCCGAAGAAGAAAATATCACATCAGGAATTATGTTTACAGGAGGATACCCTATTTCTGCAAGAAAAAAATTTAGAATTTTCATTACTACCTTTATTTTGAATACAGGACTAATGAAATGTGAACCTTCTGTGAAGTACATCGGGCATTCTCCGTTAAATGATTCTTCGTCAACAAGAATGTCATCATCACAATCATTAAGGATGAAGACTCTGACAGAACCGTCCTTGTGACGACAGGCATAAACCTCATCAGACATACTGATAGTCAAAATATTATCTACATCATCTCTGTGAAGAAGCCATTTGTGTCTGGACATATTGAGTTTTATCTTTAGATGATTCCAATCCCATACACAAGGAGCAATACATGCACTCTTTTGAGGTCCTTCGACCTCAGTGTCGTAGATCGTATAAATACTTTCACTCACAGACCTACATTCCAATATCTTCAACCCTGTATCCAACATACACTTACGGGAAAAATCCTCTGATCGTAATCCCATTATCATTGCAAGCAGGTGCGCAAGATATCCGCGATTCGTATAATTGGCATGTTCATAAGCATCAACGACTTCTTCCGCAGCCCGGATTATGCGTGTATCATCATTACACCACTTCCTGACTTGCATAAATGCATCCTTGGCATATCTGATAGCAAGATATTTTTTAGGTATCACAGTCTTTCCCATAATATTTTGTTTTTAAAAGGTAAACTCCGTTTTTTTACACTATTTCATTTACACGAGAACCCGATATTGGATACAGATTTCTCAACTAATGGGAGAATCTCTTTTATTCCCGGAATATCCTCGGGAATAATCAGACTCATTTCTTCTATATCCATGGTATGTGTCTTCAACATTTTGTCAATACGCATACAGAGGTTCGGGATAACATGATTGTCGAGAATGGTCAACACAATACGGGCATTTCCACTGTTTTTCACGGCGCATACCCTCTCAATCAGACTGGAAAGCTTATTTTCAGCCTCTGCTGCTATCTGAAAATCATATTTTTCGATATGACTGTGACATATCTCCATAAGTTCTTGAAGTATAAAGTCCTTAAAATCAATCACAACCGGAAACCTGGAGGCGAGTCCGGGATTTGATTTAATAAATGACTGCATATTAGAACGATATCCTGCACCGATAACCATTATATCAGACGAATCGTCACTGAGTACGGGCATTAGCGTATCAATGACTTTCATTCCGAAGTCATTCTTCATACCTCCTTCATGACTTTCAGTGAGGGAATATATCTCATCAATAAAGAGTATCCCTCCCTTTGCCATCTCTATTTTCTCACTTGTGATCTGCTCACTCTCTCCGATATATCTTCCAACGAGAGATGCCCTGTTTGCTTCTACAAACTGTCCGGAGGAAAGGATTCCCTCCTCTTTATAGATTTTACCTATAAGCCTGCCGACTGTAGTTTTCCCACAACCCGGATTCCCGGTAAGAAGCATATGCATCAACCGCTTTGGAGCTTTCCTTCCTAATTTTTCCCTTAGCGACATTATGCGGTGATAACTCACCTCCCTGCTTACCGCATGTTTTACATCATGCAAGCCGGTCAGCGCCATAAGTTGATCCATGGCACTTGTCTGGGGAATGGCTTCACTTTCTGGAATACCTACAAAAAGCTCGGCATATTCTTCAGCAGAACCATCGCTTTCCTGTTGCACGGATATATTATCTTGCAGATCATCCGATTTGCGAAAATCTTCGAGCAACCTTCGGTAATAATCGTGTGAGGGGAGTTTCATTTTATCATAATTAACTTGCCGCAAAGTTAAGTATTGTCATTGCAATTTTGTTTCAATTTGAAATTACGCGTAGATTTATTTCTTTTTCAATAAATAGTTGCAAAAAACTAATGTACATATGTTGGCGCGTTTTTTGGAAGACATCAAGGTAAGATACTTAGTGCGATAATATCA
>JAIDJJ010000531.1 GCA_029052265.1 Muribaculaceae bacterium | reverse complement strand
CAATAATTAATAATTAAAGATTATGAACGAATCATTTTTATTTCTTGCGCAAGGTTTCGAGGAAGTTGAGGCGCTGACAGTGGTGGATGTATTGAGAAGAGCCGGCATTCCGGTAAAGATAGTATCAATCACGTCGTCCCTGCAGGTAGAGGGGGCGCATGGAGTAGTGGTCAATGCAGACGTACTGTTTGACAGCACTATGTTCGGCTCAGCTGAATGGCTCATTCTTCCCGGCGGTATGCCCGGGGCTACAAATCTTTATGAATTTGCTCCATTGCGTGGTCTCCTTCAGCGACAGGCTGAATCCGGCAACGGCAGGATAGCAGCCATCTGCGCGTCTCCGGCAGTGGTGCTTGGGCAACTCGGTCTTCTCCAAGGGAAGAAAGCCACATGTTATCCAGGTTTCGAGGAGAATCTTAAAGGCGCTGAAGCTCAAACAGCTCCGATAGTTGTTGACGGAAAATTTGTGACAGCAAACGGACCTTCCACCGCATTGGAATGGGCTCTTACAATAGTGAAAGAAACAAAAGGCACAGATGTAGCTGTGCAAGTTGCAAACGGGATGCTTCTATATCCGAAATCAAATGCCGGACTTGGATATTTCTTCGGCTAATATATTCATCTTTCTCAATATCCGGCTTTCCATGAAAGCCAAGGTTAAAAGGTTAAGGGGTCAAAAGGTTATATTTCCTTTTGACCTCTTATTTTGCATTTCCGTTAGCCTTATTAATCTCTTTACCTCTTCCTTTACCCCTATACTCTTAGTTGAATTTGAAAAATATTTTTTGAAATAATGATATTGCATAAGGAAAAGATAGAATGAAGTGAAATAGTATTTCCCGATGTTCCTGATGTGATAGGAAATATGATGTAAAAGTTGTAAATTTGCATTCCCTCGGCAGGAATGAGGTTATTAAATATGAGTGATCTGTATTATACCATAGAGAGAGAGGCGGAGGCTCAGTTCCGTGAGAAGATGAGCCGCTTCATATCGTTTGCCAGAAAAGTGTCTGACGCTGATGAGGCACGCGCTATTGTGAAAGAATATCAGAATGAATACCATGACTCCCGCCATGTCTGTTGGGCTTATATGATAGGTCCGGAGAGAAAGGAATGGCAACTGAATGACAACGGCGAGCCGTCGGGCACTGCAGGCAAACCAATTCTCGGGCAAATCAACAGCAAGGAACTGACTGATGTGCTTGTGGTGGTGGTGAGATATTTCGGTGGAATAAAATTGGGAACTCCCGGACTCATAGCCGCCTACCGTGAAGCCGCACGCCTGTGTCTGGAAGAGGCGGGGCGCAGGGAGATGCATCAGATGGAGACCATAACAGTGACATTCCCGTATATGGCAGCCGATGGTGTCATGCGTATTGTAAAAGGAAATGAGATTGAGGTGATCGACCGTACTTTCGACAACACCTGCAGCATGACATTGCAATTCAGGAGCGACCATGCCGAAGAGATCAGGGGGCGTCTCCTGTCAGTTGACGGGGTGACTCTCGGAGAGTAATCTTTCCACTTCCGCCATGTCTTGCGCACTGCCGAGGTAATTCTCAGGGTCGATTCCCTTTGCCTTCATATTATCGGCAGAGTATGGGAAATGCTTGTTTGCCGGATTATACCAGATTGCTTTCCATCCGGCGAGGAGCGCTCCGAGAATGTCTGTGTCGGGATTGTCTCCCACCATCACGGGAATGCCTGTGGCGCCGGTTTCTGCGATGGTGTGTTCAAATATTCGGGTGTCAGGTTTTTGGATGCCGATTTCATCGCTGACAATCAGCCGAGAAATATATTTCCATAGTCCGGAATTATTAAGCTTCTTGTATTGAGTGTCGGCAAATCCGTTGGATATTATTCCAATCATTTTTGATTTGACAAGTTTCTCAAGCAGGGGGATCACTCCGTCAATGGTATGAGGGAATGTTGCAAGTTTTGAAAGGTAGGAATCGTTAATCCTCACACATTCCGATGGCGGATTTGTCACCGGCGCGTCCGGGAAGAGGGTTGCTCTCCAGCGTTCAGTCTTAATGAAATCGGAAGAGACATTCCCTTTTGCGAACTCTTCCCACATTTTTGAATTGTGGGCATGGTATACTTCCAAAAAACGGTTGTAGGATGGAAATTTATCTCTGATCACGGCATATTCATTATATATATACTCCAGGCTTTGCAATGAATTGGCTGCGAAATCCCAGAGAGTGTCGTCAAGATCGAAGAAAATCCATTGCGGACGTTTGCAAGTGTGAAAATCCATGATAATAGGGAATAAGAATTGATTTCGGAGACAAAATTAGGTAAAAAATCCCGTTTTTTA
>JAIDJJ010000530.1 GCA_029052265.1 Muribaculaceae bacterium | reverse complement strand
TTCCAAATCTGGATAGGGAATATGGCGGTAGCACCGTTTCCGACCCCTTCATAAGTGGAATTGAGCATTTCGCGTATCACGCAACGTCCTTCGGCAGAGGTGTCTGTACCATAGTTTACAGAAGAGAACACCACCTGGTTGCCCCCTCTTGAGTGTATGGTGTTCATATTATGTATGAACGCCTCCATTGACTGATGCACTCTTCCCACCGTCTTATTGATAGCGTGTTGGAGATAGCGTTCGTCCCCTTCAAGACCATCAAGCGGGCGTTTGAGATAATCCTTGAAGCGGGCGTCTTTGAGATGAGACAGATCTTTCCCCGAAAGCTGTTCAAGTGTTGAGATCTCTTCTTTGAAACTTGCGCGTACGTAAGGGGCAAGATAGAAATCGAGCGCGGGAATCGCCTGTCCTCCGTGCATCTCGTTCTGTGCAGTCTCAAGGGATATGCAGGCTATTACGCTTGCAGTCTCTATGCGTTTTGCCGGACGTGATTCTCCGTGACCCGCCACAAATCCGTGTTCAAGAATGCGGTTGAGCGGATGCTGCACGCATGTCAGACTTTTGGTAGGGTAGTAGTCTTTGTCATGAATGTGGATATAATTGTTTTTTACCGCATTCTTCACTTCATGAGAAAGAAGGTAGTCATCGACGAACGGTTTGGTGGTTTCAGAAGCGAATTTCATCATCATCCCCGCCGGAGAATCCGTATTCATATTGGCATTTTCGCGGGTGATGTCGTTGTTTTTTGCTTCGATTATTTCAAGAAACATATCGCGGGTCTTCGCCTGACGGGCTATAGACCGTTGGTCGCGATATGCTATATAGCGTTTCGCGACATCCTTGCGGGCGGATTTCATCAGCTCGAACTCCACGCGGTCCTGGATTTCTTCCACAGTCATACGTTCAGATCCGGTCATCCCTATCCTGTCCGTGATTTTTTGAATCAGAGCCTCGTCTTCTCCGGTCTCGGTGGCGAGCATGGCTTTCCTGATTGCTGCCCTGATTTTATCCTCGTTATACCCC
>JAIDJJ010000053.1 GCA_029052265.1 Muribaculaceae bacterium | reverse complement strand
GCAATGGCCGCCGATCATGCGGCATTTGATCTCAAAGAGACCATCAAACTGTAACTAAAGGAAAAAGGATACGAAGTTAAAGATTTCGGTACATTCTCGCCGTATTCGTGTGATTATGCCGATTTCGCACAGCCTGCTGCAAAAGCGGTTGAAAACGGGGATTGCGATTTTGGCATTGCCATGTGTGGGTCTGGCAATGGAATCCAGATCACACTCAACAAACACCAAAAAATACGTGCCGCACTATGTTGGCTTCCGGAGCTTGCATCTCTTGCCCGCCAGCATAATGACGCGAACTTTCTTGTACTGCCCGGAAGATTCATTTCCACAGAGAATGCTAAAGAAATTGTCGACGCATATCTTGGCGCTGAGTTCGAAGGAGGGCGTCACGCGCGCCGTGTAGCCAAAATCCCGGTATGTGAAAGCATCCCCGTTGAAGGTGAGATAAGATAATATGGCATGAAAAATGCGACTTATCGGATCAAATTGTCCGGACTTCGTTTTCATTCATATCATGGAGTGTTTCCTCAGGAACAGAAAATAGGAAACGAGTTCATGGTGTCGGTATCAGTTTCGATTCCTTTCAATCCTGATATATTAAACGATAATCTTGAGGCGACAATTTCTTACGCCGACATCTACGACATTGTCGCAGATGAAATGCAACGTGCTCGTAAACTTCTTGAAACCGTAGCAGCGACAATTTCCTTACGAATTAAGGAAAAATGGCCGCACATTATTGACGGGCACATAAGCATTTGTAAATCAACACCTCCAATAGCAGGAATTACGGGTTCTTCTGAAGTTGAAATATTTTTTTAATTTTTTTCATTAAAAATTTTGCAGATTCAGAAATTAGTCGTAACTTTGCACTCGCAAAACGGAAGCAACAAGCTTCAAAAGGAAGGCTCCTTAGCTCAACTGAATAGAGCATCTGACTACGGATCAGAAGGTTGCAGGTTTGAATCCTGCAGGAGTCACACAAAATGGTTCGTTAGCTCAACTGAATAGAGCATCTGACTACGGATCAGAAGGTTGCAGGTTTGAATCCTGCACGAATCACTCAAAGGGTTATCTCACGATAACCCTTTTCCTTTATACTGAAAATTAGTCAAGTTCATTTGTACTGCAGGACACTCAGCGTCCCTCACAACGAACTTACAATATTGATAAAACAATAAGAGGATACGGTTTTCGGACTCGGAGAGTCGTTCAAACCGTATCCTCTGTACCGGGCGAGGGTTAGATAAATGTCAACCTGATCGAAATCAATAACAAAGACAAGAACCCGGACCCCAAGACAAAAACAAAAACCGCCTCCGAACAGTCAAGTCTTCATAGGCAAAATATAATTTTTGAGATCCGGTCGATATGCCCCGGACTTATGTCCGGAAGCCAATTAGTTATTTGCCATTTCAAGCAGCCAAATCATGATAAACGACATCCATCTTACCCTCTTAAGGCTTCAGACCCCTTCATCCGGTGGTCTTTCGCCAGACCCGGCACTTTTATCCTTTGAATTTTTACCTAAATCAGAGACAATTCCATAAATATCCTGCAGCGATTGTGGTATACGTATCCGCAATCCGCCAATCTCCTGTGAACGTCGTTGAATATATTCAGCATGCTGCGCCTCTATAAGTTTCCTGCCATTTGCCCAGGCTGAAAATTCACGCGTGTACTCCGACTTCGCCAGTATTGCCGATTCTTCAACCGCTTTCTTGCATTCGTACTTCATTGCGTTAAGTTGCGATTGAGCATCACGATATTGTGCCTGAAGCCTAAAATACACATCCTCTACAACACGCTCTTCCACAGTAGGAGAATAAGTGAAGATCAATGTATCCCGACCGGAACCCTCCACATCATGAGGTTTCTTCACTTTCGACTGAAGAGCCTTGCGGGCATCTGCAAATTCGCCACCCGGATGAATTGCCTTGCCGAGAGTGGCAGCAAGTGTTTCTACGGAATAATACCGACATCGCTCGTCAATTGATTTAGATGCAAAATACTCATCTTCTGTAAGTATATCTCCCATTTTAGGCGGCTCCTCAAGCCGGATTCCCTTAATCTTGGCATATTCTTCAAGAGTCTGTGCCGATACTTCCGACAGCATACGCTCTTTCGCTTTTATACCCTCCCGCAGCCACGCTATCAATGATTTGGCATCGGCAATTTTATGCAGTTGCGACACCACAGATTCAACCTCAATGCTGTCTGCGCCTCTGTTAAGGACATTCGGATTCTCCCCTCCTATCAATGTGACTGTAGTTGAGAAAAATGTCATCTCTCCAAGAGTTGTCTCCATATCGCTTATCATCTCTTTTGCGAGATTGGCAATATGATTTGCAGATGTTGAAGTAAGACCTTTACCGTCTTCTGAAAAAAATATCATGTCCTTCTTCATAAATTCAAGTATTAAGGGGTCTTAGAAACTGTTTAAAATTTATTTTGTCTTGTCATTGAGGTCTTTGTCAACATCTTTATGATATTTATTCAGTCA